>NZ_JAAKGN010000052.1:0-28235 GCF_011039295.1 Modestobacter sp. KNN46-3
CAGGGCCCGCCGCGGGTAGCCGAGCTTGCCCCAGGCCCGGATCACCTCGGCCGGGCTGGCTGCCGCCAGGTCCGCGGCAGCGGGCCAGCGGGTCAGCCACTCGCGCCAGACCGGCTCCACCCGGCGCCGCACGCCACCAGCCCGCCCCCGCCGGAGAGGCCGTCGGCGACGTCCTCGTGGACTGGTACGCCGGCGCCGCCCGGGACCTGCCGTGGCGCGCCCCCGGCACCGACCCGTGGGCGGTGCTGGTCAGCGAGGTCATGCTCCAGCAGACGCCGGTGCGCCGGGTGGAGCCGGTCTGGCGCGAGTGGCTGACCCGCTGGCCCGCTGCCGCGGACCTGGCGGCAGCCAGCCCGGCCGAGGTGATCCGGGCCTGGGGCAAGCTCGGCTACCCGCGGCGGGCCCTGCGCCTGCGGGAGGCCGCCGTCGCCATCACCGAACGCCACGGTGGCGCGGTGCCCGCCGACGTCGCCGAGCTCGAGGCGCTGCCGGGCATCGGCACGTACACCGCCCGGGCGGTCGCCTGCTTCGGCCACGGCAGCCGCCAGCCGGTGGTCGACACCAACGTCCGACGGGTCGTCGCACGGCTGGTGCACGGACGCGCCGAGGCGGCGCCCGCCCGGGCGACGGACCTGAGCGACATCGCCGAGCTGGCGCCGGCCGACGACGCCCGCGCGGTGCGGTTCTCCGTGGCCGTCATGGAGCTCGGTGCGCTCGTCTGCGTCGCCGGCACCCCCCGCTGCGGCGCCTGCCCCGTCTCCGACCGGTGCGCGTGGCGGCTGGCCGGTTCGCCCGCGTACGACGGCCCCCCGCGGCGGGTGCAGGCCTTCGCCGGCACCGACCGCCAGGTGCGCGGTCGGCTGCTCGACGTGCTGCGGGCCGCACCGGAGCCGGTCGAGGCCGACGCCCTGACGCCGGCGTGGGACGACGCCGTCCAGCGCTCGCGCTGCCTGGACTCGCTGCTGGTGGACGGGCTGGTCGAGCAGACCCCGGACGGCCGCTTCTCCCTTCCCGGCTGAGGCCTCCCCCGGTGAGCTGACCGTCAGTGCGGTCGCCCGGACCGGGCAGACGACGAGGGGCCGCCCTCCGCGGATGCGGAGGACGGCCCCTGTCAGGACCCCGTCAGCGGACGGGGTCGTCGATCACTCGGCCTGCGCGGCCGCCGGACCCTCGTCCTCGCCCTCGGCGGCCGTGAGCGCCACCGGCGGGGTGTCGGGCATGTCGATCGGCTTGGCCTCACCGCGGAAGGTGAAGCGCGAGGCCGTCGGGTCGGCGTCCTCCTCGACGTCCACCACGATGATCTGCCCTGAGGCGATCTCGCCGTAGAGGATCTTCTCCGACAGCGTGTCCTCGATCTCGCGCTGGATGGTGCGGCGCAACGGCCGCGCACCCAGCACCGGGTCGAAGCCGCGGGCCGCGAGCAGCTTCTTCGCCGCCGGCGTGACCTCCAGCGACATGTCCTTGTTCGACAGCTGCGTCTCCAGCCGGGCGAGCATGAGGTCCACGATGTGGACGATCTCGTCCTCGGTGAGCTGGTGGAACACGACGATGTCGTCGATGCGGTTGAGGAACTCCGGCCGGAAGTGCTGCTTGAGCTCCTCGTTGACCTTGAGCTTCATCCGCTCGTAGTTGCTGGTGCTGTCGTTCCCGGCCTGGAAGCCGAGGCCGACGGCCTTGGAGATGTCCCGCGTCCCGAGGTTCGTGGTCAGGATCAGGATCGTGTTCTTGAAGTCCACGATCCGGCCCTGGCCGTCGGTCAGCCGGCCGTCCTCCAGCACCTGCAGCAGCGTGTTGAAGACATCGGCGTGCGCCTTCTCGATCTCGTCGAAGAGGACCACCGAGAACGGCTTGCGCCGCACCTTCTCGGTCAGCTGGCCACCCTCGTCGTAACCGACGTAGCCGGGAGGGGCACCGACGAGCCGCGACACGGTGAACTTGTCGTGGAACTCCCCCATGTCGATCTGGATGAGGGCGTCGTCCTCGCCGAAGAGGAACTGCGCGAGCGCCTTGGCCAGCTCGGTCTTACCGACACCCGAGGGGCCGGCGAAGATGAACGAGCCACCGGGACGACGGGGGTCCTTGAGGCCGGCCCGCGTGCGCCGGATCGCCTGGCTGACGCTCTTGATGGCCTCTTCCTGGCCGATGATCCGCTTGTGGAGCTCGTCCTCCATGCGGAGCAGGCGGGTGGTCTCCTCCTCGGTCAGCTTGAAGACCGGGATGCCCGTCCAGTTGGCGAGGACCTCGGCGATCTGCTCGTCGTCGACCTCGGCGACGACGTCCATGTCACCGGCCTTCCACTGCTTCTCGCGCTCGGCCTTCTCGCCCAGCAGCTGCTTCTCCTTGTCGCGGAGAGAGGCGGCCTTCTCGAAGTCCTGCCCGTCGATGGCCGACTCCTTCTCGCGGCGGATGGCCGCGATCCGGTCGTCGAACTCGCGCAGGTCCGGCGGGGCGGTCATCCGCTTGATCCGCATCCGGGCGCCGGCCTCGTCGATCAGGTCGATCGCCTTGTCCGGGAGGAAGCGGTCGGAGATGTACCGGTCGGCCAGCGTCGCGGCGGCGACCAGCGCGCCGTCGGTGATGCTGATCCGGTGGTGCGCCTCGTAGCGGTCCCGCAGGCCCTTGAGGATCTCGATGGTGTGGGCGAGGGTCGGCTCGCTGACCTGGATGGGCTGGAAGCGGCGCTCGAGAGCGGCGTCCTTCTCCAGGTGCTTGCGGTACTCGTCCAGCGTGGTGGCACCGATGGTCTGCAGCTCACCACGGGCCAGCATCGGCTTGAGGATGCTGGCTGCGTCGATCGCGCCCTCGGCAGCGCCCGCCCCGACGAGGGTGTGGATCTCGTCGATGAACAGGATGATGTCGCCGCGGGTGCGGATCTCCTTGAGGACCTTCTTCAGCCGCTCCTCGAAGTCACCGCGGTAGCGGGAACCGGCGACCAGCGCGCCCAGGTCGAGGGTGTAGAGCTGCTTGTCCTTCAGCGTCTCGGGCACCTCGCCCTTGACGATGGCCTGCGCCAGGCCCTCGACGGCCGCCGTCTTGCCGACGCCGGGCTC
Organism: Modestobacter sp. KNN46-3; assembly: GCF_011039295.1. Taxonomy (NCBI): domain Bacteria; kingdom Bacillati; phylum Actinomycetota; class Actinomycetes; order Geodermatophilales; family Geodermatophilaceae; genus Modestobacter; species Modestobacter sp. KNN46-3. The sequence continues at coordinate 3,051 of NZ_JAAKGN010000052.1, forward strand.
GCCGATCAGGACCGGGTTGTTCTTGGTGCGGCGGGACAGCACCTGCATGACCCGCTCGATCTCCTTGGCCCGGCCGATGACCGGGTCGAGCTTGCCGTCGCGGGCGGCCTGGGTCAGGTTGCGGCCGAACTGGTCGAGGACCAGCGAGGTCGACGGGGTGCCCTCGGCGGGCCCGCCGGCGGCGGCCGGCTCCTTGCCCTGGTAGCCGCTCAGCAGCTGGATGACCTGCTGGCGCACGCGGTTGAGGTCGGCGCCGAGCTTCACCAGGACCTGGGCGGCGACGCCCTCGCCCTCGCGGATCAGGCCGAGCAGGATGTGCTCGGTACCGATGTAGTTGTGGCCGAGCTGCAGCGCCTCGCGCAGCGACAGCTCCAGGACCTTCTTGGCGCGCGGGGTGAAGGGGATGTGGCCGGACGGGGCCTGCTGGCCCTGCCCGATGATCTCCTCGACCTGCTGACGGACGCCCTCCAGCGAGATGCCGAGGGACTCCAGCGCCTTGGCGGCGACACCCTCACCCTCGTGGATCAGACCCAGGAGGATGTGCTCGGTGCCGATGTAGTTGTGGTTGAGCATCCGGGCCTCTTCTTGGGCCAGGACGACCACCCGACGGGCTCGGTCGGTGAACCGTTCGAACATCTGCTGTATCTCCCTCTGACCGGCTGGACCTGCTGTGCTCGTGTCCCCGGCAGGGGACGGTGGACACCCGACGTACGTCGGCGCGCTGGGGCACCGGTCGTTCCACTGTAGTTCGCACCACCCGATCGGCGTCGAGACCAGGCCGTCGGACCTCTCGGGGGCTCGATGGAGACAACTGTCGTCCCAGGAGTGGTGTTCCGCCGCGGTTACGCCATGAGCGGACGCACGACGGCCCGGCACCTCGATGAGGTGCCGGGCCGAAGGTGACTCGCTGGAACGGCCCCCTCGCAGGGTCCCACCACGAGCCTGCGAGTGGTGGGGGGCGAGGGGGTCCTTCGATCAGTGGGCGGCTTCGAAGGCCTCGACGACGCTGGCCGGGATGCGGCCGCGGTCGCTGACCTGGTGGCCGTTGCTGCGGGCCCAGTCGCGGATCGCGCCGGCCTGCTCACGGTCCATCCGGCCGCCGCCACCGGTGGCGCGCGACCGGCCTGCGCCCGAGGCCCGGGTGCCACGGCTGCTCACCTTGCGGGCGGCCGCGACGTACTTGCCGAACACGTCGCGCATCTCCGCGGCGTTCTTGTCCGACAGGTCGATCTCGTACGTCGTCCCGTCGAGGGCGAACGTGACCGTCTCGTCAGCAGAGATGCTGTCGTCGAGGTCGTCGCTCAGGATCACCTGGACCTTACGTGCCATTGTCTGTTCTCTCCTGTTGCTGCGGGGTCGTGGACTGTCGTCACTGCTCCCCCGTGATCGACGACCCCATTGCACCACGAACAGTGGCATTCATGCCAATTCCGGGGCATTCTTCTGGTAAATGCCCCCGGACAGGTGAGTCATTGATGGAGTGGGCGCACCAAAGGGAACAGGATCGTCTCCCTGATCCCCAATCCGGTGAGCGTCATCATCAGCCGGTCCATGCCGAAACCGAGACCGCCGGTGGGCGGCATCCCGTACTCCAGCGCCTCGAGGAAGTCCTCGTCCAGCGCCATCGCCTCCGGGTCCCCGGCGGCGGCCAACAGTGCCTGGGCGGTGAACCGCTCCCGCTGGACGACCGGGTCCACCAGCTCCGAGTAGGCGGTGCCCTGTTCGATCCCGCCGATGTAGAGGTCCCACTTCTCCGCCTTGCCCGGCTCGGACCGGTGGGCGCGGGTGAGCGGTGAGGTGTCCAGCGGGTAGTCGATGACGAACGTCGGCGACTGCAGCCGGTCCTGGACGAGCGCCTCGAAGACCTCCTCGACCACCTTCCCGGGCAGCCAGGCAGGGTCGACGCCGATGTCGTGCCGTTCGGCGATCGCGCGCAACTGCTGCACCGGCGTCTCCGGGGTGATCTCCTCACCGACCGCATCGGAGACCGCGGTGTAGAGCGACAGTTGCGGCCACTCACCCGAGAGGTCGAGTTCGGTGCCGTCGTGGTGCCGGGCGACGTGGTCGCCGAAGAGCGCCGTGCTGCACTCCTGCACCAGTTCCTGGGTCATCCGGGCCATTTCCTGGTAATCCCAGTACGCGGCGTAGGCCTCGAGCATCGCGAACTCCGGGGAGTGCGAGGAGTCAGCGCCCTCGTTCCGGAAGTTGCGGTTGATCTCGAAGACCCGGTCCAGCCCGCCGACGATGCAGCGCTTGAGGAACAACTCGGGGGCGATGCGCAGGTAGAGGTCCAGGTCGAAGGCGTTCATGTGCGTGCGGAACGGCCGGGCGGCGGCGCCGCCGTGCACGGTCTGCAGCATCGGCGTCTCGACCTCGAGGAACCGACGGGTCGTCAGACCGGAGCGCAACGTGCTCATCACGGTGGACCGCTGGTGCACCGTGCGACGCGCCTCGTCGCGGACGATCAGGTCCACGTAGCGGCGGCGGACGCGCAGCTCCTCGCTCATCGGCTTGTGCGCCACCGGCAGCGGGCGCAGCGCCTTGGCGGCCAGCTGCCAGGAGTCGGCGAAGACCGACAGCTCCCCGCGCCGCGACGTCCCGACCTCGCCGGTGACCAGCACGTGGTCACCGAGGTCGACGTCGGCCTTCCACGCGGCGAGGGGCTCCTCACCGACCCGGTCACGGGAGAGCATGACCTGCAGCTCGGTGTCGCCCTCGCGCAGCGTCGCGAAGCACAGCTTGCCGGTGTTGCGGGAGAAGATGACACGCCCGGTGACGCCGACCTGCTCGCCGGTCATCGTGTCCGGCTCCAGGTCCGGGTGCGCAGCGCGCACCTCGGCGAGGGTGGTGGTGCGGGCGACGGTGACCGGATAGGGGTCCACGCCGGCCTCACGCAGCCGGTCGAGCTTGGCCCGCCGGACCCGCAGCTGCTCGGGCAGTTCGTCCTCGGGCGAGCCGGGGGGTTCCTCACTCACGGGCACAGAGCCTACGGGCGGCCGGACGACGTCCCGCCACCGCTGGCCCCGCTGGACGACTGGTGCCGTTCGAAGGCCAGCCGCAGGCCGTGCACGGTGAGATCGGGCTCACGCTCCCCGATGGAGCGGCAGCTGTCGACGAGCAGCCGGTGCAGTCCCCCGGTCGCCACCACCACCGGGGCGGCACCGAACTGTGCGACCAGTTCGGCGGCGATCCGGGCGACCAGTCCGTCGACCAGCCCGGCGAAGCCGAGGACCATCCCGGACTGCAGGGCGGCGACGGTGTTCTTCCCGATCGCCTGGGTCGGGACGGTGAGCTCCACCGAGCGCAGCTGTGCGGCGCGGGAGGCCAGCGCGTCCAGGCTCACCTCGACGCCGGGGGCCAGCGCACCGCCGAGGAACTGCCCGTCCGGGCCCACGGCGTCGACGGTGGTGGAGGTGCCGAAGTCGACGACCACGACCGGCCGGCCGGTGCCGTCGGGACGGCGGCCGTACAGCTCGTGGGCGGCGAGTGCGGTGACCACCCGATCAGCCCCCACCTCGCGCGGGTTGTCCACGTGCAGCGGCACCCCGGTGCGCACGCCCGGCCCGATCAGGGTGACCGGGACGGCGAGCCGGTCGAGCAGCTGCCGCAGTGCCGGCAGCTGCGCGGGCACGGTGGAGCAGACCGCGACCCCGGTGACGACGGTGTCGCGCAGCAGCCCGCGCCACAGCATGTGCAGTTCGTCGGCGGTCGCCCGCGGCTGCGTCGTCACCCGCCAGCAGTCGAGCCGCCGGGCGCCGTCGAAGGTGGCCAGCACCGTCTGGCTGTTGCCGACGTCGACGGTGAGCAGCACGTCAGCCGGCCCGCAGGTCGAGGGCGAGGTCGAGGATCGGCGAGGAGTGGGTCAGCGCGCCGACGGAGAGGTAGTCGATGCCCGTGTCGGCCACCTCCCGCGCGACGTCGAGGGTGAGCCCGCCGGTGGCCTCCAGGTCGACGTCCAGGTCGCCCACCAGCGCCACCGCCTGCCGCAGCTGGTCGGGGGTCATGTTGTCCAGCAGCAGGAAGTCGGCGCCGGCGTCCAACGCCTCGCCCACCTGTTCCAGCGTGTCGCACTCGACCTGCACGGTGATCCGGGGCGCACGCTCCCGGACCAGCGTGACGGCGGCGGCCACCGACCCGGCCGCGGCGACGTGGTTGTCCTTCACCATCGCCACGTCGTAGAGGCCCATCCGCTTGTTCGACCCGCCGCCGCAGCGCACCGCGTACTTCTCCAGCGGCCGAAGCCCCGGGGTGGTCTTGCGGGTGTCCAGCACGACCGCGCCGGTGCCGGCGACGGCGTCGACCCAGGCGCGGGTGGCGGTGGCGATGCCGCTGGCCCGGCTGGCGATGTTCAGCGCGCTGCGCTCGGCGGCCAGCAGCGCCCGCACCGGGCCGCGCACGGTGAGCAGCACGTCGCCGCGGCGCACCCGGTCACCGTCGGCCGCACCGGCGGTGAGCGTCGCCCCGGGCGCCAGCCGGGTGAACACGCGGGCCGCCAGCGGCAACCCGGCCACCACGCCGTCGGCCCGGGCGACGAGGTCCGCCGTCCCGAACTGGGTGCCGGGGACGGTCGCGGCGCTGGTCACGTCGTAGCCGACGGCGACGTCGGGGGCGCTGGGCAGCGGGGCACCGCCGGTCAGGTCCTCGGTCAGGGTGCGCTCGACGAGCTCGGCGACCCAGGCGGCGCTCAGACCGGTGGCGATCAGGTCGGTGGGGTCGGCGGGCAGGGCGCGGGCAGCCGGGGTGGTCACCGCGCCATGCTCGCTCACCACGTCATCGCCTCGCTCCGCTCGGGTGGCTCGTTCCGCTCCTCGCTCGCTGGCGCTCGCTGCGATGCTCGCTCACCACGTCATCGCCTCGCTCCGCTCGGGTGGCTCGTTCCGCTCCTCGCTCGCTGGCGCTCGCTGCGATGCTCGCTCACCAGTCGACCGCCACGGGCGTGCCCACCGGGCGGCGGGTCAGCCGGACCCGCCCGTCGTCGTCCAGCCGCACGTCCACGTGCACCTGCCAGTCCTCGACCGCCTCGGGGTGGTCCTCCCGCCAGTGGCAGCCGCGGGTCTCCTCGCGCGCGGCGGCCGCGGCGGTGATCGCGGTGGCGACGGTGAGCAGGTCGGTGGTCTCCCAGCCGGGCACCCCGGGGACGGCGGTGGTCCACTCCCCCAGCGCCGCCAGCTGCCCGGCGGCCTCGGCCAGCCCCGGGCCGCTGCGCAGCGCGCCGACCCGCGCCGACATCGCCGTGGTCAGCGGCCCGCGGGCGGCGACGTCGACCAGCCCGGCCGGCCGCGGGTCCACCGGTCCCGCAGCAGCGGGCACCGGCAGCTCGCGGGCCAGCGCCTCGCCGATCCGCGCGGCGAAGACCAGCCCCTCCAGCAGGGAGTTCGACGCCAGCCGGTTGGCCCCGTGGACCCCGGTGCAGGCGACCTCGCCGCAGGCGTAGAGGCCGGGCACGGTGGTCCGCCCGGACAGGTCGGTGGCCAGCCCACCGGAGGCGTAGTGCGCGGCCGGGGTGACCGGCACCAGGTCGATCACCGGGTCGATGCCGGCCTCCCGGCAGCGGGCCACGATGGTCGGGAAGCGCTCGGCGAGCCCGGGGAGGCCGCGGGCGTCGAGCCAGACGTGGTCGACGCCGTCCCGCAGCTGCACCCGGGTGATCGCCTTGGCCACCACGTCGCGGGGGGCCAGCTCGGCGAGCGGGTGCACGCCGGGCATGAACCGCTCCCCGGCGCCGTCGCGCAGCACTGCGCCCTCACCCCGCAGCGCCTCGGAGACCAGCGGCTGCTGTCCCCGGGCGTCCGGGCCCAGGTAGAGGGCGGTGGGGTGGAACTGGACGAACTCCAGGTCGGTCGCGACCGCCCCGGCCCGCAGGCCCAGGGCCACGCCGTCGCCGGTGGAGACGCCCGGGTTGGTGGTGGCGGCGTACACCTGGCCCATCCCGCCGGTGGCGAGCACCACGGCCCGGGCCCGCACCGCGCCCACGCCGTCCGCGCTGCCCTCGCCGAGCACGTGCAGGGTGACGCCGGCGGCGCGACCGTCGGCGTCCCGCAGCAGGTCCAGCACCATCGCGTGCTCGACGAGCGTCACCCCGGGGTCGGCGGCCACCGCGTCGCGCAGCGCCCGCTGGACCTCCGCCCCGGTGGCGTCGCCGCCGGCGTGCACGATCCGGTCGGTGGAGTGGCCGCCCTCCCGGGTCAGCAGCAGCCGGCCGGTCGGGCCCCGGTCGAACGCGGCTCCCCAACTGATCAGCTGGTGCAGCCGCTCGGGCCCCTCGGTGACCAACGCCTGGACGGCGTCCGGGTCGCAGAGCCCCACCCCGGCCACCTCGGTGTCCCGGGCGTGCGCGGCCGGGGTGTCGGCCGGGTCGAGGACGGCGGCGATCCCGCCCTGCGCCCAGCGGGTCGAGCCGTCGTCCACCTCCACCTTGGTGACGACGGCGACCGACAGCCCCGCTGCGCGGGCGTGCAGCGCCACGCAGAGCCCAGCGACTCCGGACCCGACCACGCAGACGTCGGCGGTCAGCTCCCACCCCGGGGCGGGGGCACGCAGCCGCCGCGGCAGCCCCGGGCCGACGTCCGCAGAAATGGCCATTTCTGCGGCTCGGGTCACCGGACCGGGACGCCGAGCGGGCTGCGCCGCTGGTCCGTCGCCCCCGGGACCGGGGCCGAGGGGTCGGCGCCCAGCTCGACGACGCGGTTGTCGGCGTCGACGTGCACGACCGCGGGCAGGTAGGACTTGGCCTCGGACTCGTCCATCAGGCCGTAGCTGATCAGGATCACCAGGTCGCCGGGGTGCACCAGGTGCGCCGCGGCACCGTTGATGCCCAGCACGCCGGTGCCGCGCTCGCCGGGGATGACGTAGGTCTCCAGCCGGGCGCCGTTGGTGACGTCCACGATCGCCACCTGCTCACCGGCCAGCAGGTCGGCGGCGTCCATCAGGTCCTCGTCGACGGTGACCGACCCGACGTAGTGCAGGTCGGCCTGGGTCACCGTGGCCCGGTGGATCTTGCTCTTCAGCATGGTGCGCATCATCAGCGGTTCCCCAGTTCCACAGCGGTGTTGTCGATGAGTCGGGTGCTGCCGGCGCGAGCGGCGACCAGCAACCGGGCGGGGCCGGCGGCGGGTGCCGGTCCGAGGTCTGGATCGGTCAGCTCCAGGTAGTCCTGGAGCAGGTCGGGCGCCTCGGCGAGGACCGCGCGGGCCGCGGCCAGGACCGCGTCGGCGCCCTGCGGTCCCGCCTGGACGCCCGCACGCAGTGCTGCGGACAACGCCGCAGCGGCCCGGCGCTGTTCCGGGGACAGGTAGCGGTTGCGGGAGGACAGCGCCATGCCGTCGTCCTCGCGGACCGTCGGGACGCCGACCACCTGCACGCCCAGCGCCAGTTCACGGGCCATCGCCCGGATCAACGTCAGCTGCTGGTAGTCCTTCTCGCCGAAGACGGCGACGTCCGGGCGGACCAGGCCGAAGAGCTTCGCGACCACGGTCAGCACGCCGGCGAAGTGCCCGGGGCGGACGGCGCCCTCCAGCACCTCCCCCAGCGGCCCGGCCTGCACGGTGACCCCCAGCGCGCCGGGTGGGTACACCTCGTCGACCGGCGGGTGGAACACCAGGTCGGCGCCCTCCTCGGCGAGCGCGGCCAGGTCGGCGTCCCAGGTGCGGGGGTAGCGGTCGAAGTCCTCGCCGGGGCCGAACTGGGTCGGGTTGACGAACACCGAGACGACGACGCTGCCGCCGAGCTCACGGGCGGCGCGGACCAGCGTGCGGTGCCCCTCGTGCAGGGCGCCCATCGTGGGCACCAGCACGACCGGCCCGGGCAGCTCGGCGCGCAGCCGGCGCAGCTCGGCGGTGGTCTCGGCGACCACCGGCGACCGGAGGGCCGTGCTCATCGCGCCGCCTCCTGGGCCGAGTCGAGCAGCTCCAGCAGTGGCGCGCCCTCGTGCCGCCGGAGCCGGCCGGCGGCCAGCGCGCGTTCGGTGGTGCGCCGCGCCAGCGCCACGTAGGCGTCGACCGCCGCCGGCGCGCGCTCGGCCAGCGTGTCCAGGTGCGCGGCCACCGTGCCGACGTCGCCGCGGCTGACCGGGCCGGTGAGCCCGCGGTCGCCGCGGCGCAGCCCGTTGTCCAGCGCGGCGGTCAGCAGCGGCGTGAGCACCCGGGCCGGCTCGTGGACACCGGCGGCCCGGAGCAGGTCGGCGGCCTCGGCGACCAGCGTGACCAGGTGGTTCGCGCCGGTGACCAGCGCCGCGTGGTAGAGCCCGCGGTCGGCCTCGTCGATCCAGAAGGGCTCGCCGCCCATCTCCAGCACCAGGGTCTCGGCGACCGGGCGGTGCTCGGGGCGGCTGGTCACCCCGAACGGCGCGGCCGCCAGCCGGGCGGCGTCCTCGGGGGCGCCGGAGAAGGTCATCGCCGGGTGCAGCGCCAGGGTCAGGACCCCACGGCGCTCGGCCGGGAGCAGCGCGGCCAGGCCGTGCGCGCCGGAGGTGTGGAAGAGCAGCTGGCCGCGCCGCCAGGCGCCGGTCTCGGCGAGGCCGGCGACCAGGCCGGCGAGGGTGTCGTCGGGCACGGCGAGGACGACGAGGTCACTGGCGGCGACGACCTCGTCGGCGGGCAGCAGCGGGACGCCGGGCAGCAGGCGGGCCGCGCGTTCGGCGGAGGCGGCGGACACCCCGGAGGCGGCGACCACCTCGTGGCCGGCGGCGGAGAGCGCGGCGCCGAGCACGGCGCCGACCCGGCCGGCGCCGACGATCCCGACCCGGAGGCGGGCGGGCGCCTCGGTCGCGGCGGGCAGACCCGCAGGCAGGACAGCAGGGCGCGCGGGGTTCCCGCGGGGACGGACGGACATCCCGGTGCACCTCTCGTTCCAGTCCCTCGCGGGTACCGGACTCAGGTCGCGTCGTCCCACGTCGTCGTGGGCCGTGTGGGTGGCGCGTGGAGCGGTGGATCGCGGCGGGCCGTCTGCTGCAACCACCCCGGAGGACGTGTCACGCAGGTGTACCGCCAGCAACGAGTCTGTCATCCACAGCCTCCCGGGCAACGCCGGTGAGGTGTGTCCTGACTCACCCGGGCGACCTCCGGGGCCGGATCTGCCCGTGATTGGGTGGGTCGGCCGGCAGCGGAGCCGGCACTGGTGAGCAGGAGGAGCACGGTGAGCAGCTTCGAAGGACGCACTGCCCTGGTGACGGGCGCGAGCCGGGGCATCGGCCTGGCGATCGCACAGAGCCTGGTGGAGCGAGGCGCCCGGGTGGTGGTCACCGCGCGGAAGCCCGACGCACTCGCCGAGGCGGTGGAGGTGCTCGGCGGCCCGGAGAAGGCGGTCGCCGTGGCGGGGAACGTCGGCGACCCGGAGCACCGCGCCGAGGCCGTCCGCACCGCGATCGACACGTTCGGCAGCCTGGACGTGCTGGTCGGCAACGTCGGCATCAACCCGGTGTTCGGCCCGCTGATGGACGCCCCGCTGGACGCCTTCCGCAAGATCCTGGACACCAACGTCGTCGCCAGCCTCGGCCTGGTCCAGGAGGCCTGGAAGGCGTGGATGTCCGAGCACGGCGGCTCGGTGCTGATCGTGGCGTCGGTCGCCGGGCTGAAGTCCAGCGAGGGGATCGCCGCCTACGGCGTCAGCAAGGCCGCGCTGATCAACCTGACCACGCAGCTGGCCGTGGAGATGGGCCCGAAGGTGCGGGTCAACGCCGTCGCCCCGGCCGTGGTGAAGACCCGGTTCGCCGAGGCGTTGTTCACCGGCCGCGAGGAGGAGCTGGGTGGCCAGTACCCGGTCGGCCGGCTCGGCGTGCCCGAGGACATCGGTGAGGCGGCCGCCTACCTGCTCAGCGACCAGGCCGGCTGGGTCACCGGTCAGACGCTGGTGCTCGACGGCGGCGCGCTGTCCCGCGGCCCGATCTAGCGGCCGAGCACCCGGGCGAGGACGTCGTCGCCGGCGTCCTCGCCCTCGTCGCGGTAGCGGCGCCGCCGGGACCGGCCGCCACTGGGTGCGGAGACCCCGCTCCCGGCCAGGATCTGCTCCAGCCGGGCGTGCCCCTGCGCCGGGGGCGCCGCCCGGGGCGCGGGGTCCGCGGTCGGGGCGGCCGACCAGCTCCTGGGCAGCGCGTCGTCCGTCGGGGCCGGCTCGGCCGGCGGCTCCCACGACGCCCACGGCGGGAGGTCCGCGGCCGGCGTGCCCGGTACGGGGGTCACGGCCGCGGCTGCCGCGCCCGACCAGCCGGCGCTCGTGGCCAGGTGCTCCTCCGGGGCGGCGTGGCTGCGCCGGCGGCCGGTCGAGGGGGCGACAGCCTCCTCGTCGGGCTCTGCGGTCCGGCGGTGACGACGCCGCGGCGGCTCCACCGGCTCCGCCATCGCGGCGACGACGTCGGACACGCGGAGCGCCGGCTCGGGCAGCGGCGGCCGGGAGGGCATCGGCACCACCGGCAGTTCAGCGGGAGCCCGGCCGGCTGCGCCGAGCAGCGCCTCGTCCTCCAGCCACGCCAGCGGCGACCTCGGGCTCGGCTCGACCCACGGCTCAGGCACCGCCTCGTCGAGCACCGCGTCCTCGAGCACCGCGTCCTCGAGCACCGCGTCCTCGAGCACCGCCCTCTCCAGCACGGCCTCCTCGACCAGCCACTCCAGCGGCGAGGGCGGCCGGTCCCGGGAGGGCTGCTCCCCGGCCGGCGCGGAGGGAGCGGCCTCGGCGACCGGCGGGCGTGCCGTGCTGGACTCCGACGCGGGCTCGTCGCGGGGTTCGGCGGCGGCCGTCGGGAGGGCCCGGCCGGCCTCGCTGCGGGGGTCCCGCCCGGCCGGGGACGACATCCACCCGGAGGACTCCCACACCGGCGGCGCGCCCGCCACCGTGCGGCCGACGTCGGCGGGCTGCGCCGCACCCCGGACGGACTGCGCCCGCATCACCATGCGCTCGATCAGCAGCTCGCCGGACAGCTGCTCGGTCAGCTCGCTGCGCATCCGGCCGAGGTCGCTGCGCAGCTCGCCCAGCCCGGCCAGCTCGGCGCGCAGCTCGCTCAGCGCGGTCAGCTCACCGCGCAGCTCGGTCAGGGCGGTGAGCTCGGTGCGCAGTCGACCGAGCTGGTCACGCATGGCCTGCTCGGCCTCGCGCCGGAGTCGGTTCTCCAGCTCGGCCTCGTGCTCGTGCCGGGCGGCGACCTCCCGCGCCAGCTCCACGTCGTAGGCGTGCCGGAGCTCGGCCTCCCGGGCGGCTGTGGCCACCTGGTCGGCGCGCCGACTGCCGGCGAGGAAGGCGGCGATCACGAAGGCCCAGCAGACGGCGAGCAGCGCCACGCGCAGGTGCAGTGGGTCCTCGGTCAGGAAGACCACGGCCGTGGCCGGCACGGCCAGCACGAGCGCGGCCCCCAGCCAGACCCGCTGCGCTGTGAGCCCGGCCGACGGTGCCACCGGAACCGTGACCCTCCGGGGTGGCGCGGGCGGGAGGGGATGCGCGGCGGGGACTCCGTCGTCGCGGCGACCTCCCATGTCCGCAGCGTACGGGCGGCCGCCGCCGGCACCGGTCAACTCCGCTGTGTACGCGCCAAGTGTCTCTCCGCACAGCCCCGGGTCGGGGCCACTGACCCGAGACGCGCACGTCGCGCCGAGGGAATGATCGTGCACGACGCGATGTGTTTCGATGGTGCCCGCGCTGTGGCCCCCGTGGGGGCAGCACCGGTCGAACGTGCCGCAACCGCCAGTCGATCGAGGAGAGCCGGTGGCCACACCCACCTCCGTGACGCCAGCGGACACCGAGAGCAGCGCACCGCCCACCCACGACCGTCGACTCCGGCCCAGTGCACACCAGCCGCAGGGAGGACCCCGATGATCCGTTTCGACGCGGTGTCCAAGGCGTACCCCGACGGGACCGTCGCGGTCGACGAACTCAGCCTGACCGCACCCTCAGGCCAGATCACCGTGCTGGTCGGACCGTCCGGCTGCGGCAAGACCACCAGCCTGCGGATGGTCAACCGGATGGTCGAGCCCACCTCCGGCACGATCACCATCGACGACCGCGACGTCACCTCCGTGTCCGCCACCGACCTGCGCCGGGGCATCGGGTACGTCATCCAGCACGCCGGGCTCTTCCCCCACCGCACCGTCGTGGACAACGTGGCGACCGTTCCGCTGCTCACCGGGACCGGCCGTCGGCAGGCGCGCAGCCGGGCGATCGAGCTGATGGAGCTGGTCGGACTGCCGGCCGCCTTCGCCGACCGCTATCCGGCCCAGCTCTCCGGTGGTCAGCAGCAGCGGGTGGGCGTGGCCCGGGCGTTGGCCGCCGACCCGCCGGTCATGCTGATGGACGAGCCGTTCAGCGCCGTCGACCCGGTGGTCCGCGACCAGCTGCAGCAGGAGTTCCTGAGGCTGCAGGGCGAGCTGGGCAAGACGATCCTGTTCGTCACCCACGACATCGACGAGGCGATCACGCTCGGCGACCGGGTCGCCGTCCTGGCCGTGGGCGGGAAACTGGCCCAGGTGGCCGCCCCCGCCGACCTGCTGGCCACTCCCGCGGATCCCTTCGTGGCCGAGTTCGTGGGTCGTGACCGCGGTTACCGAGCGCTGGGCTTCGTCTCCGCCGAGGTGGCCGTGGCGACCGAGCCCACCGTGGCCCTCGGCGCACCGGTGGCCCGGGCGCACGACGTCGCCGTCGACGACTGGGTGCTCGTGGTGGACGACGGACAGCTCCCCCAGGGCTGGCTGCACCTCCGGGCCCATCCCGACGGCGGGCCCGGGCCCGCGCCGGGCGATCCCGTCACCCCGGACCTGCTGAACCTGGGCGGCACCCTCTCCCCGCTCGGCGGCACCCTGCGCGAAGCACTGGACGCCGCGCTCTCCTCGCCCAGCGGTCGCGGTGTGGTGGTGGACGAGGACGGGCGGCTCATCGGCTCGGTCCGGGCCGGCACCGTGCTGGAACACCTGCACGCCGCCACCGCGGACCCCTCCGCCCAGGTCAGGCCATGAGCTCGGCCGCCGGCTCGGCGCCCTGGGACCTGTTCGGCTACTTCGCCGGCCACCGGGCCGAGGTGCTCGACCTGCTGTGGGCACACACTTGGCTGTCGGTCCTCCCCGTCGTCATCGGCCTGCTGGTGGCCCTCCCGATCGGCTGGCTGGCCCGCCGGTACCGGTGGGCCTACCCACCGGTCGTCTCGGTGTCCGGCCTCCTCTACACGATCCCGTCGCTGGCGTTGTTCGTCGTCATGCCGACCCTGCTGGGCACGCAGATCCTCGACCCGCTCAACGTGGTCGCCGCATTGACGCTCTACACCGTCGCGCTGCTGGTGCGGGTGGTCGCCGACGGCCTGGCCGCCGTCCCCGAGGACGCCGTGCAGGCGGCCACCGCGATGGGTTTCACCCGGCTGCAGCGGCTGCGGACCGTGGAGCTCCCGCTGGCCGTCCCGGTCATCGCCGCGGGCCTGCGGGTGGCCATGGTGGCCAACGTCAGCCTGGTCGCCATCGCGGCGACCATCGGGATCCCCCAGCTCGGCCAGCTGTTCATCACCGGGTTCCAGCTGTCGGTGACCGGCCCCTACTACCCGCCGATCGTGCTGGGCATTGTCCTGTCCGTGGCGCTGGCGCTGCTGCTCGACCGGTCGATCGTCCTCGGCGCCCGCCTCATCACCCCGTGGCAGCGGGTGTCGGCGGCCCGATGAACGACGTGCTCCTGTGGCTCAACGACCCGCAGAACTGGACCGGTACCCGGGTCACGCCCGGCATCGTCGAGCAGGCCTCTGCGCACCTGGCGTACACCGCGATCGCCCTGTCGATCGCCGGGGTGATCGCCTTCCCGCTGGGGCTCGTCCTCGGCCACACCGGCCGGGCGTCGTGGCTGGTCTCGGTGGCCAACGGGCTGCGGGCGCTGCCGACGGTCGGCCTGCTGATCCTCCTGTACGTGATGGTGTCGCCGTTGATCAGCGGCCGCGGGGACGCCGTCTACCTGGTGCCCACGGAGATCGCCCTGGTCCTGCTGGCCCTGCCGGCGATCCTGGCCAACACCTACGCCGGGGTGCGCAACGTGTCACCGGACGCCCGCGATGCGGCCCGCGGCATGGGCATGACCGGCCGGCAGGTGCTGTTCCGCGTGGAGCTGCCCAACGCGCTGCCGTTGGTGTTCTCCGGCCTGCGGAGCGCCGCACTGCAGGTCATCGCCACCGCGACGATCGCGGCCTACGTCGGGCTCGGCGGCCTGGGCCGCTACGTGTACGACGGGCTGGCCAGCCGGGACTTCGGCCAGATGGCCGGCGGCGCCGTCCTCGTCGCCGCGCTGGCCCTGCTGGTCGACCTGGCGCTCTCGCTGCTGCAGCGCGCGACCGTCTCACGCGGCGTCTCCGGCCGGTTCTCCCGCCGCTCGACCCGGGACAGCCGCAGCGCGGCGGTGACCGTGGTGCGGCCCGAGCCACCGCGCGGCGGGCCCGACGGTGGGCCGCGCCCCGGGCAGGCGACCACACCGGCGGCTGCCCTGACCCCCTCCGGCGACCACCCCTCGGGGTGACCCGGTCCCGTTCCACGGGTGGCACCCGCCACCCGGCACCCAGCGACCCGGCGCTCCGCGCCGCGGCTGACCTCAGGAGAGACCACATGAACCGCAGGATCGCCACGGCGCTGACCGGCGGGACCGTCCTGCTCACGGCACTGACCGCGTGCGGAGAGTCGGGCAGCAGCAGCGCGGGAGGGGGCGAGAGCATCCCCGCCGGGGGCGGCGACACCATCGCCGCCGAGCTGGTCCTCGGCGGGCCGCCGGAGTTCCAGACCCGGCCCGACGGCGTCCCCGGCCTGGAGGAGGTCTACGGCGTCACCTTCGGTGAGTTCCGCAGCCTGGACGCCGGCGGCCCCCTCACCATCAACGCGCTGGCCAACGGCCAGATCGACGCAGCCGACGTCTTCACCACCGACCCGAACATCGCGGCCAACGACTGGGTGGTCCTGGAGGACCCGGAGAACCTGTTCGCCGCGCAGAACGTGGTCCCGCTGATCAGCACCGAGGAGGCCACCGACGGCGTCGCGGCCGTGCTGAACGCGGTGTCCGCCGAGCTCACCACCGAGGACCTCATCTCGCTCAACGAGCAGGTGATCATCGACCGGCAGGACCCGGCCGCGGTCGCCGGGCAGTGGCTGGCCGAGCAGGGTCTGGACGCGACGGGCACGCAGGCCGCCGGGGCGGACCTCACCATCGGGTCGGCCAACTTCCCGGAGAACATCACCCTGGCCAACATCTACGCGCAGGCACTGCAGGCCCAGGGCGCGACGGTCCAGACCCAGCTCAACATCGGCAGCCGGGAGGTCTACATGCCCGGCCTGCAGGACGAGTCGATCGACCTGATCCCGGAGTACACCGGCGTGCTGCTGGAGTACTTCGACGAGGAGGCGACCGCGGTGAGCTCCGAGGACGTCTACGCCGCGCTCCCCGAGGCCCTGCCCGAGAACCTGACCGTGCTCGAGCAGTCGGAGGCGGAGGACAAGGACGCCATCGTCGTGACCCGGGAGACCGCGGAGGAGTACGGCCTCACCTCGATCGCCGACCTGGCCGAGCAGCCCTGACCCACGGCGGTCCGGCCGGGCGGGTCCTCCCTGCCCGGCCGGACCGCCTCAGGCCCGGGCGGTGGGTGCCGCGTCGTCGTCCTCGCCGGGCGGAATCTTGCAGACGTGCTCCAGCCACAGCGCCGCAGCGGTGAGCCCGGCGGCGAACACGACGCCGAGGACCCCGGTGACGGTGTCGGCGGTGGCCGCGGACAGCCGGCCCAGCTGCGGCACCGTGTGCAGCAGCAGCCCCGCCCAGCAGCCGGTGAGCACCGCGCCGACGTAGGCGCTGGCCTGGGCGAGCACCGCCACCCGGGCCACCAGCATCGGCTCGACCGGCCGGGTGGCACCCGGGGTCCGGCCCGGCGACGGACGGCGGTCGCGCTGCGCGGACAGCCGGGCCGACAGCGCCCGGGCGCCGAGCAGCTCGGCGACGGCCAGCACGCC
The DNA here is from genome assembly GCF_011039295.1 of Modestobacter sp. KNN46-3. Lineage (NCBI taxonomy): Bacteria > Bacillati > Actinomycetota > Actinomycetes > Geodermatophilales > Geodermatophilaceae > Modestobacter > Modestobacter sp. KNN46-3. Next base: position 18,983 of record NZ_JAAKGN010000052.1, read on the forward strand.
GAGCGGCACCGGCAGCCACCACTGCAGCTCCGGCAGCGAGCCGTAGCCGGCCCGGACCAGCAGCCAGCTGGCCAGCGCCAGCCCGGCCGCGAGGGCCAGCAGGTCCCGGCGACGGACCGAGGTCATGCCAGCTGCTCCCAGCGGACGACCGCGGCCACCTCGTCGGCCGGGAGCGCCGCCACCAGGTCGGCGACCCGGCCGTGCCCGGGCAGGACCGCCGTGGGGTCCAGCGCCAGCCAGGGGACGAGCACGAAGGCCCGCTCCGCGGCCCGCGGGTGCGGCAGGGTCAGCAACGGGTCGGCGGAGACCACCGGCGTCCCGTCGTCGGCGGTGACCGTGACGACGTCGACGTCCAGCGTCCGGGCGCCCCAGCGGACCTCCCGCGTGCGCCCGGCGGCCTGCTCGAGCTCCTGCGCCAGGGCGAGCCAGCCGGCGGCGTCCCGCTCACCCCGGACGACGGCGACCGCGTTGAGGTACGGCGGCTGCTCGACCGGCCCCCACGGCGGCGTCTCGTAGAGCGTCGACCGGGCCACCAGGCCGTGCTCCTTGAGCACCACCAGCGCGCGTCGCAGCGTGCCGGCCCGGTCGCCGAGGTTCCCGCCGAGGGAGAGGACCGCCCTAGACACCGGCACCGCCGTTCGAATCCGTTCCTCGGCCCACCTCAGGGGCCCGCGGCGAGCCTGCGAGGCGTGGGGGGAGGTGGGTCCTTCCGCATGGACGGGTGCGGCGGATCGCCACGGTCACGTCGTCGGCCGGCACGCCCAGGTCGACCTCGGGCTTGTGCACGGTGATCTCCACCGCGTCGACCACCGGGTAGGCAAGGCACAGGTCGGCCAGCCGCTGGGCCAGCGTCTCCAGCAGGTCGACCGGCTCGCCGACGAGCACGGCGTGCAGCTGCTGGGCCAGCTCGCCGTAGTGGACGGTCTTGGTCAGGTCGTCGTCCGCCGCGGCCGGGGCGGTGTCCAGCTCGAGGACCGCGTCGACCCGGAAGGTCTGGCCGTGCTCGCGCTCGGGGGGGTACACGCCGTGGAAGCCGTGCCCGGTGAGGCCGTGCACGGTGATCCGGTCAGCCACGTGCTCCTCCTGCGCCGGCGGCCGCGCGCACGGCGGCCAGGGTGGCGATCGCGTCCAGCGACTGCACCGGGTCGTGCACCCGCACACCCCAGGCGCCGGCCTGCGCGGCCAGCACCGAGATCGCCAGGGTCGCCGCCTCCCGGCCCTCGACCGGCCGCAGCTCCCCGCCGGGCCCGGCCAGCAGCCGGCCCAGGAAGGTCTTGCGCGAGGCGCCGACCAGCACCGGGAGCCCGAGGGCGACCAGCCGGTCCAGCCCGGCCAGCAGCGCCCAGTTGTGCTCGGCGTTCTTGGCGAACCCCAGCCCCGGGTCGAGCACCAGCTGGGCAGGGTCGACACCGGCGGCCACGACGTCCTCGACCCGGGCGGTGAGCTCCGCGCCGACCTCGGTGACCACGTCGCCGTAGCGCGCGGCCGCGTACATCTCCCGGCTGTGCCCGCGCCAGTGCATCAGCACCCAGGGCACCCCGGTCTCGGCCACCAGCCGGGCCATGCCCTCGTCGGCCAGGCCCCCGCTGACGTCGTTGACCAGCACCGCCCCGGCCTCCAGGGCGGCGGCGGCGACCTCCGCGCGAGTGGTGTCCACGCTGACCCGCACGCCCGCGTCGGCCAGCTCCCGGACCACCGGCACCACCCGCCGGCACTCCTCGGCCGCGTCCACCCGGTCCGCGCCCGGCCGCGTCGACTCACCGCCGACGTCGACGTAGTCCGCCCCGGCGGCGTGCATCTCCAGCCCGTGGGTGATGGCGGCGCCCGCGTCGGCGTAGCAGCCGCCGTCGGAGAAGGAGTCCGGCGTGACGTTGAGGACGCCCATCACCAGGCACCGCCCCGGCCGCGGCAGGGAGCTGCTCACCTGCCCAGGATGAGGCTCATCGCCTCGCTGCGGGTGGCCGGGCTCTCCCGGAAGATGCCGCGCACCGCCGAGGTGATCGTGGTGGCGCCGGGCTTGCGGACGCCCCGCATCGCCATGCACAGGTGCTCGGCCTCCACCACGACGATGACGCCCTGGGGCTTGAGAACCTCGAACAGCGAGTCGGCGACCTGCCGGGTCATCCGCTCCTGCACCTGCGGCCGCCGGGCGTAGACCTCCACCAGGCGGGCCAGCTTGGACAGCCCGGTGACCCGCCCGTCGGCGCCGGGGATGTACCCGATGTGCGCCCGACCGTGGAAGGGCACCAGGTGGTGCTCGCAGGTCGAGTACATCGGGATGTCCTTGACCAGGACCAGCTCGTCGTGGTCCTCGTCGAACGTCGTCGCCAGGACGTCGTAGGGGTCCTGGCTCAGGCCGGCGAAGGTCTCCCCGTACGCCCGGGCGACCCGCGCCGGGGTGTCGACCAGGCCGGGCCGATCCGGGTCCTCCCCGATCGCCAGCAGGATCTCCCGGACGGCGGCCTCGATCCGGGCTGCGTCGACCCGCCCCTCGGCCAGGTCGGCCACCGGGTCGCCGGTCCGCGGGTCCTGACCGAGGCCGTCGACCGGCCCCCGACGGGCGTCGCCCCGACCGTCCGCGGCTCCCCCGAGTGACGCTCCCCCGAGTGACGCTCCCCCGAGTGCGTTGCTCACCGGCCCTGGGCCGGTGCGCCGACGTCGCCGACCGGCGCCTGCGTGGCGCCGTTGGCCGAGCCGTGCACCGCCCCGTTGGCCGCGGCGACCTCGGCCGGGGTCAGCACCGGCGGACGCTCCGAGGGGGTGCGCTTGCCGAAGCCGTTGTAGGGCGCCATCGACGGGCGCTTGACCACCCCGGCACAGATCCGGTCCATGTCCTCGCGGGACAGGGTCTCCCGCTCGAGCAGCTCCAGCACCAGGCGGTCCAGGACGTCGCGGTACTCGACCAGGATCTCCCACGCCTCGTCGTGCGCGGCCTCGATCAGCGCGCGCACCTCGCCGTCGATGTCAGCGGCGACGGCGTCGGAGTAGTCCGGCCGCGAGCCCATGTCCCGGCCCAGGAACGGCTCGGAGTCGGTGCTGCCGTACTTGACCGCGCCGAGCTTCGCGCTCATCCCGTACTGGGTGACCATCGACTTGGCCAGCGAGGTGGCCTTCTCGATGTCGTTGCCGGCGCCGGTGGTGGGCTCGTGGAAGACCAGCTCCTCGGCCGCCCGGCCGCCCAGCGCGTAGGCCAGCGTGTCGATCATCTCCGAGCGGGTCTGGGTGTACCGGTCCTCGGTGGGCAGCACGAGGGTGTGGCCCAGCGAGCGGCCGCGCGGCAGGATCGTCACCTTGTGCACCGGGTCGGTGTTCGGCAGGGCGTGCGCCACCAGGGCGTGGCCGCCCTCGTGGTACGCGGTGACCTTCTTCTCCTTCTCGCTCATCGCCCGGGTCTTGCGCTCCGGACCGGCGAGCACGCGGTCGATCGCCTCCTCGAGGGTGGCGTCGGTGATGATCGTGCCGTCCTGGCGGGCGGTGAGCAGGGCGGCCTCGTTGAGCACGTTGGCCAGGTCGGCCCCGGTGAAGCCGGGCGTCCGCCGGGCCACGGTCTCCAGGTCGACGTCGTCGGCCAGCGGCTTCCCGGTGGCGTGCACCTTGAGCACCGCCGTCCGGCCCTGCAGGTCGGGGCGGTCGACCGGGATCTGCCGGTCGAACCGGCCGGGGCGCAGCAGCGCGGGGTCCAGGACGTCCGGCCGGTTGGTGGCGGCGATCATGATGACCCCGCCCTTGACGTCGAAGCCGTCCATCTCGACGAGCATCTGGTTCAGCGTCTGCTCGCGCTCGTCGTGCCCGCCGCCCATGCCGGCGCCGCGCTGCCGGCCGACGGCGTCGATCTCGTCGATGAAGATGATCGCCGGGGCGTTCTCCTTGGCCTGGGTGAACAGGTCGCGGACCCGGCTGGCGCCGACGCCGACGAACATCTCCACGAAGTCCGACCCGGAGATCGAGTAGAACGGCACGCCGGCCTCACCGGCGACGGCGCGGGCCAGCAGCGTCTTGCCGGTGCCGGGCGGGCCGAACAGCAGCACGCCCTTGGGGATCTTCGCGCCGATCGCCTGGTACTTGACCGGGTTCTGCAGGAAGTCCTTGATCTCGTGGAGCTCCTGGATCGCCTCGTCGGCGCCGGCGACGTCGCTGAACGTCGTCTTCGGGCTGTCCTTGCTGACGATCTTGGCCTTGGACTTGCCGAAGGCCATCACGCCCCGGCCGCCGCCCTGCATGGAGCTGAACAGCCAGAAGAGCAGCAGCAGGAGGAGCACGAAGGGCAGGAAGCTGACCAGGATGCTGACCAGCAGGTTGTCCTGGGAGACGTTGGTGTCGAAGTCGACGCCCTCGCCCTCACCCAGGCCGCTGACCAGGTCGAAGACGTCCTCCTCGGCGCCGACCGGGTAGAAGGCGGTGACCTGGTCACTGCCCTCGACCGGGTCGATCAGGTCGAGGTCGACCGTCTGCTCGCGGTCGTTGATGGTGGCGGAGTCGACGTTGCCCTCGGCGAACTGGGCGAGCGCCGTGGAGGTCGAGACCTCCTGGTACTCGGGGTCACCACGGAAGAAGCTGGAGCCGACGAAGGCCACCAGGACGACGATGGCGATCCAGAACCAGACGCTCCGGAAGATCTTCTTGCGTTCCATACACCGTGGCCGGGCGCCGGGGTGAGCCCGACCTGCCCGTCGACCCTCCTGATCGTCGCTGGACGCCGCTCGCGACCCTGGGGGACGCCCCGCGCGGGGCGACGTCGTTGGTGCCGAAGGTACACCGCAGGACCTGTGTCCCTGCTGGGCAAGGCGGGGCTGGCCTCGCGGTTGTACCCCGTCAGGAGGAGTAGACCTCGGGCTTGAGCGTGGCGATGTAGGGCAGGTCGCGGTACCGCTCGGCGTAGTCGAGCCCGTAGCCGACGACGAACTCGTTGGGGATGTCGAAGCCGATGTAGCGCACCGGGACGTCGACCTTCACCGCGTCCGGCTTGCGCAGCAGCGTGCACACCTCCAGGGACGCCGGCCGCCGGCTGCCCAGGTTCTTCAGCAGCCAGGAGAGCGTGAGCCCGGAGTCGATGATGTCCTCGAGCACCAGCACGTGCTTGTCGGCGATGTCGCGGTCCAGGTCCTTCAGGATCCGCACCACGCCGGAGGAGCTGGTGGCGCTGCCGTAGGAGGAGACCGCCATGAACTCCATCTGGGTCGGCAGCTGCAGCGCCCGGGCGAAGTCGGACATGAACAGCACCGCGCCCTTGAGGACGCCGACCAGCAGCACCTCGCGACCGGCGTAGTCGTGGGCGATCTGCGCGGCGAGCTCCGCGATCTTCCCCTGGATCTGCTCCTCGGAGAGCAGCACGTGGGCGATGTCCGGGCCGTAGCCGTGGTCCGGGCCCAACGGGCCGGCTGCGGGGATGGCGGGCTCGCTCACGACGGTCAGGGCTCCTCTGGGGGGACGGCATCAGGTGCAGCGGGGCGCGGACCGGTCCCGCGACCGGGAGGAGCGCCGAGCTGCACGGTCAGCCTGCCAGACGCACGCCGCACCCCCGCACCGCCGGGGAGGTCCGCTCGTCCCTGTCCCCTCCACCGGGTGAGGAGAGCGTCCACCGCCGACAGGTGCACGCCCTGCAGGTCGGGCACCCCCGCCCGGCGGAGCCAGCCGCGCAGCACCCGGCGCCGCAGCGCCGGAGGCAGGCCGGCCAGCGGGGCAGCGGGCAGGTCGCCGTCCGGCCCGATCAGCGCCGCGAGCTCGGTGTCGGCGAGCGCGTCGAGGGTGTCCAGGTCCTCCCGGGTCATCGCCGCGGTCCGGCCGAGGGCCGCCGCCACCCCGCCGCCGAGCACCTCCTCCAGCAGCGGCAGCACCTCGGTGCGCAGCCGGACGCGGGTGTAGGCGGGGTCGCTGTTCCACGGGTCGTCCCACACCGGCAGCTGCTGGGCCGTGCAGGCGGCCCGGGTCGTCTCCCGCCGGACGCCGAGCAACGGGCGCCAGAACGGCGGGCGGTGCTCGACCATGCCGGCGACCGAGCGGGGGCCGGAACCGCGGGCCAGCCCCAGCAGGACGGTCTCGGCCTGGTCGTCCAGCGTGTGGCCCAGGGCGATCGTCGCCCCGTGCTCCGCCGCCGCCCCGGCCAGCGCCGCTGCCCGGGCCGCCCGGGCTGCCCCCTCCGGCCCGCCCGCGTCGCCGACGTCGACCGTGAGCACCAGCACCGGGGAGAGCCCGACGGAACGGAGCAGGCCGGCGGTGCGCTCGGCCTGCTCGGCCGAGCCGGGCTGCAGTCCGTGGTCGACGGTGACCCCGCCGACCGGCCGGCCCGCGCGCGGCGCCTCGAAGGCCAGCGCGGCGGCCAGGGCCAGGGAGTCCGCTCCCCCACTGCAGGCGGCCAGCACCGGCCCCGTGCCGGCGGCGAGGCCCGGGCGCACCGCAGTGCGCAGCGCCGCGACGGCGGGGTCGGGTCCGGCCATCTGGGGGACCCGGATCAGGCCGGGAAGGCCGGCCGCGACTCCAGCACCCGCTGCACCCAGCGGGCGGGCTCGGTCAGCTCCTCCTTGTACGGCAGGTTCTCCGGCCCGGCCCAGACCTGGTTGAACCCGTCCATGCCGGCCAGCTCGACCACCCCGGCGACGAAGACCCGGCCGTCGGCGTACTGCTGCATCTTCTGCTCCAGGCCGAGCAGCCGGCGCAGCACCCGATCGATGGGGCCGCGGCCCTTGCGGCGCTGGGCGAAGCGCTTGCGCAGCGTGCGCACGGACGGGACGACGTCGGGGCCGACGCCGTCCATCACGAACTCGGCGTGCCCCTCCACCAGGCTCATCACCGCGGTGACCCGGTCGAGCACGGCGCGCTGCTCGGGGTCCCGGATCAGCGCCATCAGCCCCTGCGGGGCGTCGTCGTCGGCACCGGTGCCGCGGACGACGTCGGTGAGGCTGCGCAGCACGTCGCTGAGCCGCTCGCGCAGCACGTCGGGGGTGAGGTCGGTCGCCTCGGCGAAGGCGGCGATCTGCTCCTCGAGGTAGCCGCGCAACCAGGGGACGGCGGTGAACTGCAACTGGTGGGTGACCTCGTGCAGGCAGACCCACAGCCGGAAGTCGCTGGGGTCGACGCCGAGCCGGCGTTCGGTCTCGACGATGTTGGGCGCCACCAGCAACAGCCGGCCGCCGCTGCCGAAGACCTCGTACTGGCCCAGCACGCGGGTGCACAGGAAGGCCAGCACGCCACCGGCCTGCACGCCGGTCGCCCGGGAGCCGATCGCGGTGGCCAGCGGCCCCGGCGTCGTGCCCGACGCCGCCTGCAGCCCGTCGGCCAGCGGGTCCAGCAGGGCCGCCATGCCCGTGGTGTTCGAGTCGATCCAGCCCGGCCGGTCGACGACCGCCACGGTGGGCACCGGGCCGCCGGGGACGGGGCGCAGACCGGTCAGCTCCTCGACGTGCGCGACGGCGATCGCGGCAGCGCTGTGCAGCTCCGCGACGACGGCCGCCGCCTCCTCCCGGGTGGTCTCCGGGCCGGCGCCGGTCAGGCGACGGGCGGTGCGGCCGGCGAGGTCCCAGTCGACCAGTGACGAGGAGCGGCTCATCGCCTCACCGTACGCGGGGGCACCTCGCCCGGCCGCCGTCAGCGGCAGCCGCAGCCGGCCAGCGCGGCCGCCACGGCGTCCAGTGCGGTCTCGGTGGCCGCGATGCTCCCGGTGGCCCCGTCGGCGAGCACCGCGAACGCGAGCAGCCGACCGTCAGCGGTCTGCACCGTGCCGGCCAGATCGTTGACGCCCAGCAGCGTGCCGGTCTTGGCCCGCACCGACCCCGGGCTGCCCGGGCCGGCCGCAGCGCGGTCGGTCAGGGTGCCGTCGTACCCGGCGACCGGCAGACCGGAGAGCAGCAGGTCGGCGTCGGGGATGCTGCCGTCGGCGGCGGCCTGGACGACGTCGACCAGCAGCCCGGCGGGCACCCGGTCGTCGCGGGAGAGGCCGCTGGCGTCGGAGAGGGCGAGCCCGGTCGTGTCCAACCCGACCTCGGCCAGCGCCGCGGCGATCGCCTGCCCGGCGCCGTCGAAGGTCGCCGGCAGTCCCCGGGCGATGGCGACGTGCCGGGCCAGCGACTCGGTCAGCAGGTTGTCCGAGGTGGTGAGCGCCTGCTCGACCAGCCGGGCGACGGGCGCGGACTCGACGCTGCCCAGCGTGCGGGCGCCAGCCGGCGCCGCACCGAGGCTGACCGCGGCACCCGGGGCGCCCAGAGCCGCGGCCAGGGCCGCTCCGGCGTCGGTGCCCGGGGACCCGCTGCGGGGGGTGTTGCCGGGGACCTGCCGGGCGCCGTCGACGGCGGTGGCGGTCACCGGGGCGGCGTAGGTCGACGGCGCGTCGTCCGGGCCCCAGCCCTGGGCGGTGAGCGGGCCGCTGAACAACGAGTTGTCGACGACGACGCTGGTGACCGGCTGGCCGCCGAGCGCCTGCTGGACCTGGGCGGCCAGGTCGGCGACGGTCGCCGCGCCCGGGTAGTCGACCGACGGGGCGGTCGTCGACAGGGTCGGGTCACCGCCGCCGACCAGGACGACCTCGCCGGGGGCGCTGCCGGCGACCACGGTCGTCGACAGGGTGTCGGTGGGCTCCAGGGTGGTGACCGCGGCGAGGGCGGTGAGGAGCTTGGCGGTGGAGGCCGGGGTGCTGGGGTCGGTCGCGTCGCGGTCGAAGAGCACCTGACCGGTGGCCACGTCGACCACCTGGGCGGAGAGGTCGCTGCCGAACACCGGGTCCGCGAGCAGTGGGGTCAGCACGGCCGCGAGCGCTGTCGGGTCGGGCACCGGGGCCTCCGCGGACAGCGGGGCGAGCACCGGGCTCGGGTCGGTGAGCTCGGGCAGGACGGCGTCCGGCACCTGCTCGGCGTCCTCGGCCACGGTGGAGTCGCCACCTCTGGTCAGGTCGAGGGCGAGCACCACACCCGCCGCGACCAGCACGACGGCGAGGACGGCGGCGGCCAGGACCTTCACCAGCCGGCCGCCCCCGCGACCGGACTCCGCCCGCCGCCGACCCGAGGCGGCAGCGGTGGCGCCCACGGCTGCGGGAGCAGCGGCAGTGCGCTGGGGGACGTCGCGGCGACCTGCCGCGCGCGCGGCCTGCGCCCGTTCCCGCTCGTCGCGCTCGGCCCGCTCCCCGGCGGCACGGTCGGCCTCAGCGCGGTCGGCCGCGGCCCTGCGCTCCGCCGCGGCGCGGTCGGCCTGTCCCCTATACACATCTGACGCTGCCGACGACGGCTTAGGCGCACATCCACGTGGTCGCCGTACCACTTGACACAAA
>NZ_JAAKGN010000053.1:0-28190 GCF_011039295.1 Modestobacter sp. KNN46-3
CGACCAGCACCCACAGCACCGCCCAGGCCACCAGCCCCAGGTCGGCGGCCAGCTGCCGGGTGCGGTGATCAGGACGGTCGGCGTACAGGCGCATCGGGCAGCTCCGGGGTGTTCGCGGCGCGGTGGGTCCCCGGGATGGTGCGTCACCGCGGCCGGGACGGCGATCCGAGCAAGAACGGTCGGGCGCGATCGCCGCGGCGGCGGACAGACTCCTCCCATGACGTCGGACCAGGTGCCCACCGGGCGCGACCGGCTCCGCGAGCTGCTGGACGCCGTGCTGGACGAGGACAACCGCACGCTCACCGAGATGGCCGGGGACGCGTTCGCCTCGCCCTGGCACTTCAGCCGGCAGGTGGCCCGGGGAGCGGGGGAGTCGCCGGTCGCGCTGCGCCGGCGGGTGGAGCTGGAGCGCGCGGCCTGGCAGCTGGCCGGCGGGGCGAGCGTGACCGAGGTGGCGTTCGCGGCCGGGTACGAGTCCGTGGAGGGGTTCAGCCGGGCGTTCCGCCGGGCCTACGGCCGTTCCCCGGGACAGTCGGGCACCGCGCGCACCCGTGACGGTCACTGGCTCCCGGCGCCCAACGGCGTCCACTTCCACCCGCCCACCTCGCTGTGGGTGACCGGCGAGCAGGGGCCCCGCGGCGGCGACGAGGTCACCGCGCTGCTGGTGCACCACGCCCTGGAGGACACCCGCACGCTGCTCGACCTCGCGAAGGGCGTGCCCGAGGACGAGTACCGGCGGCCCCGCGCGCCCGGCCTCGAGGTGCTGCGCTGGGACGGTCCGGAGGAGTCGCTGGCCGCCGTGCTGGACCACCTGGTCTGGGCCACGGAGGTGTGGCTCGCCGCGGTCGAGGGCGCCGACTCCCCGGTGCGCGGAGCCGACGACCCCGCCACGCTGCTGGCCCGGCACGACCGCGCCGCCCCCCGGTGGCTGGCGTTCGTGCGGGAGGTGTCCCGGCGTGGTGCCTGGGGCGACCGGCTGGTCGACGCGCTCTGCGAGCCGCCGGAGACCTTCGTGGTGGGCAGCGTGGTCGCCCACGTGCTCACCTTCGGCGCGCACCGCCGGCAGCTGGCCCGGCACTGGTTCCGCGCGGCCGGCGTCGAGGTGGACGCCGGCGACCCGATCGACTGGCTGAGCAGGAGGAACGCATGACCCGCACCGTCTACTACACCGCCACCTCCCTCGACGGGTTCATCGCCACCGTCGACCACTCGCTGGACTGGTTGCTCAGCCGGGAGAACGACGCCGACGGGCCGATGGGGTACGACGGCTTCATCACCGGGATCGGCGCCGTGGCCATGGGGGCCACCACCTACCTCTGGGTCCGGGAGCACGACCCCGACTGGCTGCCGGAGCAGCCCACCTGGGTCTTCACCCACCGCGAGCTCACCCCACCGCCCGGAGCCGACCTCCGGTTCACCGCCGACGACCCGGCCCGGGTGCACGCGGCGATGGCCGAGGCCGCGGGCGGCAGGGACGTGTGGGTCGTCGGCGGCGGGGACCTGGCCGGCCAGTTCGCCGACCGTGGCCTGCTGGACGAGGTGGTGGTCGCCATCGCCCCGGTGACCCTGGGCGGCGGCGCGCCGTTGCTGCCGCGGCGGGTCGAGCTGGAGGTGCGGGAGTGCGCCCGCAACGGCGAGTTCGTCTGCGTCCGGTACCGGGTGCGGCGGAGTCCGGCCGGAGCCTGACCGGCTCCTCCGGTCAGCGGCCGATCGCGTCCAGCTCGGCCAGGTCCTCGGCGGAGAGCTGGAGCCCCGCGCCGGCGACGTTCTCCCGCAGGTGCGCCGTCGACGAGGTGCCGGGGATCAGCAGGACGTTCGGCGACCGCTGCAGCAGCCAGGCGAGCGCCACCGACATCGGCGTCGCGTCCAGCCGGGTGGCGACGGCCGAGAGCGCCGAGGACTGGAGCGGGGTGAAGCCGCCCAGCGGGAAGAACGGCACGTAGGCGATGCCGTCGGTGGCCAGGGCGTCGATCAGCTCGTCGTCGGTGCGGGCGGCGAGGTCGTACATGTTCTGCACGCACACGATGGGCGCGATCGACCGGGCCTCGGCCACCTGCTCCGCCGTCGCGTTGCTCACGCCCAGGTGCCGGATCAGCCCCTGTTGCTGCAACTCGACGAGCGTCTCGAACGCCGCCGCGAGCGAGCCGGGCCGGGTGCCCGCGGCGTCGCCGAGCCGCAGGTCCACCAGGTCGAGCACCTCCAGCCCGAGGGTCTCCAGGTCCCCGTGCACCTGGCGGCGGACGTCCGCGGGCTCCCGGGCCGTCGGCCAGCCGCCCTGGGCGTCGCGGGTCGCGCCGACCTCGGTCGCGACGTGCAGCTGCTCGGGGTAGGGGTGCAGGGCCTCGCGGATCAGCTGGTCGGTGACCTGCGGCCCGTAGGCGCCACTGGTGTCGATGTGGGTGATGCCGAGGTCGACCGCCTCGCGGAGGACGGCGAGGGCGCCGTCGTGGTCGGCGGGCGGGCCCATCACCCCGGGGCCGGCGAGCTGCATGGCGCCGTAGCCGAACCGGGTGACGCTCAAGGTGTGGGCCCAGCTGCACATGGACGAGGTGCTCGCCCAGCGCGCCGCGTAGGACGACCGGGTCGGGTGACCCGGCGACCGGCCGGACGTGGCCGCTGACACACCTCGGGCGCCGTCCGTGCCTACACTCCGCCCGAGGTGGGCCCCGACCGGGCCGCCCAGACGCGGTGGCACCACCGACACCTCGGTGGCCGGCTACCGAGACCGGGAGTCAGTGCAGATGCGGGTCGGAGTCGTCCGAGAGGTCAAGAACCACGAGTACCGGGTCGCGCTCACTCCGTCCGGGGTGACCGAGCTGGTCGCCGCCGGGCACGAGGTGCTCGTCGAGGCCGACGCCGGGGTCGGCTCCTCCATCCCCGACGCCGACTTCACCGCCGCCGGCGCGAAGATCCTGTCCACCGCCGACGACGTCTGGGCCGCAGCCGACCTGCTGCTGAAGGTCAAGGAGCCGATCGCCGAGGAGTTCGGCCGTATGCGCGCCGACCAGACCCTCTTCACCTACCTGCACCTGGCCGCCTCCCGGGAGTGCACCGACGCGCTGCTGGCCGCGGGCACCACGGCGATCGCCTACGAGACGGTGCAGACCGAGGGCGGTGCGCTGCCGCTGCTGGCCCCGATGTCCGAGGTCGCCGGCCGGATGGCCCCGCAGGTGGGCGCGCACACGCTGGAGCGGGCCTCCGGTGGCCGCGGCGTGCTGCTCGGCGGCGTCTCCGGCGTGCACGCGGCGAAGGTCGTCGTCCTCGGCGCCGGGGTGTCCGGGATGAACGCGGCCACGATCGCACTCGGCATGCAGGCCCAGGTCACCGTGCTCGACCGGGACCTGGAGAAGCTGCGTGCCGCCGACCGGCTGTACCGCGGGCACCTGCAGACCGTCGCCTCCAACGCCCTGGAGGTCGAGCGGGCGGTGCTGGAGGCCGACCTGGTGATCGGCGCCGTCCTGGTGCCCGGCGCCAAGGCGCCCACCCTGGTCAGCAACGAGCTGGTCTCCCGGATGAAGCCCGGCTCGGTGCTGGTCGACATCGCCGTCGACCAGGGCGGCTGCTTCGCCGACTCCCGGCCGACCACGCACGACGACCCGACCTTCGCCGTCCACGACTCGGTCTTCTACTGCGTGGCCAACATGCCCGGCGCGGTGCCGAACACCTCCACCTACGCGCTGACCAACGTCACGCTGCCGTACGTGCTGGCGCTGGCGAACTCCGGGACGGCGGCCGCGCTGGCCGCCGACCCGGCGCTGGCCGGCGGGGCGAACGTCGCCGGCGGGCAATTGGTGCACGCCGGGGTGGCCGAGGCGCACGGCCTGCCCAGCGTCCCGTGGCAGGAGGTGCTGTCCTGACGGTCGCCACGAGTGCGGGCCCCGCCGTCGAGCGCACGGTCACCGGCTACCTCGACCACCTGACCGTCGAGCGTGGGCTGGCCCCCAACACCATTGCCTCCTACCGGCGCGACCTGCGCCGATACGCGGAGTTCCTCGCTGCCGGCGGGGTGCGTGGGCTGGGCGAGGTGGGGGAGTCCGACGTCACGGCGTTCCTGGTCGCCCTCCGCACCGGCGACGACGACCACCCGCCACTGTCGGCGACCTCGGCGGCCCGCGCGGTGGTCGCCGTCCGCGGGCTGCACCGGTTCGCCCTGCTCGACGGGCTGGTCAGCGACGACGTCGCCGCGGAGGTGCGCCCACCCGCCCCGGCCCGGCGGCTGCCCAAGGCGATCCCGGTGCAGGACGTCGAGGCGCTGCTGAGCGCGGCGGCGTCGGTCGAGGGGCCGCGGGGGTTGCGCGACCGGGCGCTGCTGGAGCTGCTCTACGGCACCGGCGCCCGGATCTCCGAGGCGGTCGGGCTGGCCGTCGACGACCTCGACCTGTCGTCCGCGGCGGTGCGGCTGGCCGGCAAGGGCGGCAAGGAGCGCGTCGTCCCGGTCGGCAGCTACGCGGTCACGGCGGTGCAGGACTACCTGGTGCGGGCGCGCCCGGCGCTGGCGGAGAAGGGCCGGTCCGGCGTCCGCGGGGGAGCGCTGTTCCTCAACGCCCGCGGCGGGCCGCTGTCCCGGCAGAGCGCCTGGTCGATCCTGCGGGACGCCGCCGAGCGGGCCGGGATCTCCGCCGAGCTGTCCCCGCACACGCTGCGGCACTCCTTCGCCACCCACCTGCTCGACGGCGGCGCCGACGTCCGGGTCGTGCAGGAGCTGCTCGGGCACGCCTCGGTGACGACGACGCAGGTCTACACGTTGGTCACCGTCGAGCGGCTGCGCGAGGTCTACGCCACCAGCCACCCCCGCGCGCTGCGCTGACCCACCCGCGGGGTGGTCTCGAGATCGGGCTGAGGGCTGCCTCGGCACCCCGGAGGCAGCCCGCAGCCCGATCTCGCCAGCAGGCCGCGGCCCGGTGGGGGAGGGCTCGGCGACCACTTGTCGACAAGTTGCCCCGGGTGGTCACGGTCGGCGACGGGCCTGCCGAGAACAGAGCCGGGAGAACGGGCCGGCGGCTTCCCCCTGCCGGCAACGCACGTCCCCCGCCGCAGCCCCGACCGGGAGCCGTGGTCCGCACAGTCCAGGGAAGAGGCAGAAGCGATGTCGTCGAGACGAGCCGAGGCGGCGGCCTCCGCCGTCGCGCTCCCGCGCGGAGGGGCCCCGGCGGGAGACGCCGAGATGGGCATCCCGACGAGCCGCGTCGATCCCGCCAGGGCTCGGCAGCGGAAGCTGCCCGACCCCAAGCCGATCACCTCGCACGGGCCGGCGCAGATCATCGCCATGTGCAACCAGAAGGGCGGCGTCGGCAAGACGACGTCGACCATCAACCTCGGTGCCGCCCTCGTCGAGCAGGGCCGGCGGGTGCTACTGGTCGACCTGGACCCCCAGGGCGCCCTGTCCGTGGGGCTCGGCGTCCCGGCCCAGGGGCTGGACCGCACCATCTACAACGCGCTGATGGAGCCGGCGACCACGCTCGCGGACGTCCGCGTCGCCACCGGCATCCCCGGGCTGGACCTGGTGCCCAGCAACATCGACCTGTCCGCCGCCGAGGTGCAGCTGGTCAGCGAGGTCGCCCGCGAGCAGACCCTGATGCGGGTGCTCGCCGGGGTGCGCCAGGACTACGACTACGTGCTCATCGACTGCCAGCCCTCCCTCGGGCTGCTGACGGTCAACGCGCTCACCGCCGCGCAGGGCGTGATCATCCCGCTGGAGTGCGAGTTCTTCTCCCTCCGCGGTGTGGCCCTGCTCGTCGACACGATCGACAAGGTGAAGGAGCGGCTCAACCCGTCCCTGGAGATCTCCGGGATCCTCGCCACGATGTACGACACCCGGACCGTGCACTGCCGGGAGGTCTTCAGCCGGGTGGTCGAGGCCTTCGGCGACACCGTCTTCCAGACCGTCATCTCCCGCACGGTCCGCTTCCCGGAGACCACCGTCGCCGGGCAGCCGATCACCCAGTGGGCCCCCACGTCCTCCGGCGCTGCGGCGTACCGCGACCTCGCCAAGGAGGTGCTGGCCCTGTGACGCGCAGGCCTGTGCTCCCCGGTGCCTCCGAGCTGTTCCGGATGACCGACACGTCGGCGGCGGCGCAGCCGGCGCCGGTCACCGAGCTGACGACCCTCGCCGCCACGCAGTCCTCGCCCGCACTGCGCTCCAACGGCTCGCGGGCCGACGACGGACACCCCGAGCCCGCCCCGTTGGCGCTGGTGCCCGACGTGGCCGGCGGTGCGCCCCGCATCGTGGTCGACGAGCTGGCCTCGCACCGCGCCACGATGCCGGCGGCCGCGCCGCTCCGGCCGCAGCAGACCCGGGCGCGCGTCGAGAAGGGCCGCACCCGGCACGAGGAGAAGATCACCGTCTACTGCTCGGCCGACGAGCTGCTCGCGCTGGAGACCGCCCGGCTGACCCTGCGCGGCCAGCACGGCGTGGCCACCGACCGTGGCCGCATCGTCCGGGAGGCGATCGCCGTCCTGCTGGACGACCTCGAGGTGCACGGCGAGAACTCCGTCCTCGTCCGCCGCCTCCGCAAGCACTGAGGGACGGCGCCGTTGATCATCGGCGAGTGGCTGCCCCGCCCGGCGTGTCGGGCAGCCGATCGCCGATGATCAACGCCCGGACGCGGCCGTAGGCTGGTCGGGTGACGACGGGGGAGGTCGGCGACGGGCGGTTCACCGTCCGGCTGACCAACTTCGAGGGCCCGTTCGACCTGCTGCTGCAGCTGATCGGCAAGCACAAGCTCGACGTCACCGAGATCGCGCTGTCCACCGTCAGCGACGAGTTCATCGCCCACCTGCGGGCCCTCGGCGACGAACTCGACCTGGACCAGGCCAGTGAGTTCCTGGTCGTCGCCGCCACCCTGCTGGACCTCAAGGCCGCCCGGCTGCTGCCGGCCGCCGACGTGGAGGACGAGGACGACCTCGCCGTCCTGGAGGCCCGGGACCTGCTGTTCGCCCGGCTGCTGCAGTACCGGGCCTACAAGCGGGCGGCGGAGTTCCTCCGCGGCCGGGAGGCCGAGGCGGCCCGCCGCTTCCCCCGCAACGCCGACCTGGAGCAGCGCTTCGCCGACCTGCTGCCCGAGGTGCTGCTGGGGGTGACGCCCGAGCAGTTCGCCGCCATCGCGCACGAGGCGCTGGTGCCCAAGCCGCCCCCGACGGTGAGCGTCTCCCACCTGCACGCCCCCGCGGTCAGCGTCACCGAGCAGCTGCTGCTGGTCCGCAGCCGGATCGCCACCGCGAGGACGGCGACGTTCCGGGCGCTGAGCAGCGACTGCGCGCACACCCTGGAGGTCGTCGCCCGGTTCCTGGCGCTGCTGGAGCTCTACCGCCAGCAGCTGGTGACCTTCGACCAGGTCGCGCCGCTGGGGGAGCTGCACGTGCGCTGGACCGGACCGGAGCTGGTGGGCGGCCGGCTGCCGGACGAGATCGACGCGGACACCGCCGAGCACCTGGAGGAGTACGGATGAGCGACCAGCCGGAGGAGGCCCTGCCGGAGACGGTCGAGCCGGACGAGGCAGCGGCCATGGACCAGGCGCCGCCCGCGCCGTTCTCCTGGGACGCCGTCGCCGCCGAGCTCGCCGCGACCCTCGAGGAGCACGACGAGGAGGCCCTCGCCGCCGGCTGGGGGCAGGTGGCCGCCCAGCTGGCCGCCGACCTCGGCACCCCCGCCGGCGCGCCGCCCGTCGACGTCCCCGATCCCGACCTCGCTCCCGACCTGGCTCCGGACCCGGCCGGTCGGTTGGGCCGGGCACCGGCAGCGCCCCCGGTCGAGCTGGAGGTGGTCCCCGAGCCGGAGGCCCCGGTCGAGGAGGCCGTCGCCGCCGCCCCGGTCATCGACGAGCCGATGGCCGACGAGCTGGACCCGGCGGTGCTGCGCGGTGGGCTGGAGGCGCTGCTGTTCGTCGTCGACTCCGCGATCGACGAGGGGTCGCTGGCCGCGGCGCTGCGCTGCCCGGTCGCCCGGGTGCGGGCGGAGCTGACCGCGCTCGCCGCCGACTACGACGGCCGGCGGGCCGGCGTCACCCTGCGCCGGGTGGGGGAGGGCTGGCGGCTCTACACCCGGGAGGAGCACGCGCCGGTCGTGGAACGGCACCTGCTGGAGGGACAGCGCAGCCGGCTGACCCAGGCGGCGCTGGAGACCCTCGCCGTCATCGCCTACCGGCAGCCGGTGACCCGGGCCCGGGTCTCGGCGATCCGCGGGGTGGGGGTGGACGCCGTCGTCCGCACGCTGGTCTCCCGCGGGCTCATCCGGGAAGCCGGATCCGACCCGGACACCGGCGGCGGCCTGTACGTGACGACGCCGCTGTTCCTCGAGCGCCTGGGGCTCACCGGGCTGGACGAGCTGCCCGAGCTGGCCCCGCTGCTGCCGGACACCGGCGCGATGGTGGACGAGCACCCCGACGCCTGAGCACCCCGACGCCCGGCCGGGGACCGGTGACGGGCGGTGTGGTCATGCGGGCCCTGCCCAGGTGGGAGACTGGTGGGGATGGACACGACTGCAGACGACACGCCCACCACCTCCGGCGGCGAGGGCTGGTCCGAGGACATGGAGCTCGCCCCGGCGCACCCCCGGGAAGCTGGGCCGACGGAGCCCGACGACGACGCCCAGGGCGAGCGGCTGCAGAAGGTCCTCGCCCGGGCCGGGGTCGGCTCCCGCCGGGTGTGCGAGGACATGATCGACCAGGGCCGGATCTCGGTGGACGGCCAGGTCGTCCGGGTCCAGGGCAAGCGGGTGGATCCGGACACCGTCGTCATCGCCGTCGACGGCCGGCGGATCGACATCCGCAACGACAAGGTCACCTACGCGATGAACAAGCCCTTCGGCGTCATCACCTCGATGAGCGACGACCGCGGGCGGCCCAGCGTCGGCGACATGATGGGCGACCTGGCCACCGGGCTGGTGCACGTCGGGCGGCTGGACCAGGACACCGAGGGCCTGCTGCTGCTCACCACCGACGGCGAGCTGGCCCACCGGCTGGCGCACCCCTCCTACGAGGTAAAGAAGACCTACCTCGCGCAGGTCAGCGGCTCGGTGTCGCGGGACGTGACCCGCCGGCTGCGCAAGGGCGTGGAGCTGGAGGACGGCCCCGTCGTCGTCGACTCGTTCCAGGTCGTGGACACCCACGCCGGGCAGTCGGTCGTGGAGGTCGTGCTGCACGAGGGCCGCAAGCACGTCGTGCGTCGGCTGCTCGACGAGGTCGGGCTGCCGGTCAACCGGCTGACCCGCACCGCCATCGGCCCGATCGAGCTGGCCCGGATGCGCAGCGGCACGATCCGCAAGCTCACCCGCACCGAGGTCGGCGCCCTGCACGAGCTCGTCGGCCTGTAGTCAGCGGCACCTCACGGCAGCGGCCGCCGACCCACTCGGGTCGGCGGCCGCTGCCAGTCGGTCAGGAGACCTGCCCGGGCGGCGCGGTGGACGAGCGCAGCACGAGCGAGGTGTCCAGGGTCCGGTCGAGGTCGTGGACGTCCTCGCCGGAGATCAGGGCGAGGAGCATCTCGGTGGCCTCCTGGCCCATCCGGCGGATCGGCTGCTGCACCGTGGTCAGCGGGGGGTCGGCGAGCACGGACTCCGGGATGTTGTCGAAGCCGACGACCGACAGCTGACCGGGCACGTCCAGGCCGAGTTCCCTCGCGACCTCCAGCGTCGCCAGCGCCGAGAGGTCGTTCGCGGCGAACACCGCGGTCGGTCGATCGGGGCGGGAGAGCAGCTCACGAGCCGCCGTGCGCGAGACGTCCGGCTCGAACCCGCCGGAGCGCATGAGCGTCTCGTCGACGCGCAGCCCCGCGGCGGTCATCGCCTCGCAGTAGCCCTGCTCCCGCTGCTGCGCGGACATCAGGTCCGAGCGACCGGTGATCATGCCGATCCGGGTGTGCCCGAGCTCCAGCAGGTGCTCGACCCCGAGCCGGGCGCCCTGGAGGTTGTGCGCGGCCACGGCGGGCAGCGCGGACGGCCCGGCCTGCGGGTCGACCGCCACCACCGGACCGTCGGCCTGCACGTCGGTGACCGTCGGCGTGACCAGCACGGCACCGTCGACGAGGGTCGCCATCAACCGGGTGAGCGACCTCCTCTCCCAGCCCTCCCGCGCCTCCACGTGACCACCGGCGGAGTACGCGATCAGCTCGTAGCCGGTGCCGCGGATGGCGTCGGCCACGCCCTTGAGGACCTCGGTGCTGAAGGGCTCGAAGTCCATGACGAGCACGCCGACGACGTTGGTGCGACGGTTGCGCAGGCTGCGGGCGACCAGGCTCGCCTCGTAGCCGAGCCGGTCGATGACCCGGGTGACGTGGTCGACGGTCTCCGCCGAGACGCCGTACCGCCCGTTGATCACCTTCGACACGGTGGAGATCGAGACGCCGGCCTCCGCAGCGACCTGCTGCATCGTCACCCTGCCGCGCAACGGGGGCGTGGTGGCCGAGCTCGCCGACCCGCCCGCGAGCAGACCCGGGACGACCTCGTCCGGCGTCGAGTCCAGCTTCACCGGCCGACCCCGACCAGATCGGGCTCGGTCCCGAGTGCCCGGCTCATCCCTTCACCGCGCCCTGGAGCCCGCTGACGATGCGTCCCTGCATCGCCAGGAACAGGATGAGCGCCGGGATCATCGCGATGGTGGTGAACGCCAGCACCCCGGCGGTGTCGGCAGAGTACTGGGTCGAGAAGTCGGCCACGCCCAGCGGCAGGGTGCGCGTGTCGCCCCGCAGCAGGAGCAACGGGAGGAGGTACGCGTTCCAGGACGTGACGAAGGCCAGCACCCCGACCGTGACCAGGGCCGGCATCGACAGCGGGACCGCGATCCGCCAGAAGACGCCCACCCGGGTGGCGCCGTCGAGCATGGCCGCCTCCTCGAGCTCCTTGGGCAGCGCCGCCAGGAACGGCCGCAGGATGACCACCGTGACCGGCAGCGCGAACGCCGCCTGCGGCAGCGCGACGCCCCACCAGGTGTCGCCGAGCCCCAGGTCCTGGGTGACCAGGATGAACAGCGGGATGATCGCCACCGCGGCCGGGAAGAGCAGCCCCAGCACGAAGACCAGGAACAGCGGCTCCCGCAGCTTGAACTGGTAGCGCGCCAGGGGATAGGCGGCCATCACTCCGGCGAGCACCGCCACCACCGTGGTGATGAGGGCGATCGCGGTCGAGTTGAGCGTGTACTGCCAGAAGGACGGGTTGCTCAGGACGTTGGTGTAGTTGCTGAACACCCACGGGTCGGGGAGTCCAGCGGGGTCGCGTGCCAGCTGGGCGTTGGAGCGGAAGCCGCCGAGGGCGCCGTAGAGCACCGGCCCCAGCGTGACCGCCACGACCAGCAGTGCCACCAGGTACACGAACGGGCCGCCTCGCCCGTACGCGGTTGCTCGCCGTGCCATCAGTGCCGTCCTCCTCTTGGTCCCTGCTGCACCCGGGTCATGCGTCGGCCTTCGTGTCGCGGCGCAGCACCAGGAACTGGTAGGCCAGCGCCATGACGAAGCCGATGAGGAAGAGCACGACGGATGCCGCACCCGCGATCCCGTAGTTGCTGCGCTGGGTGCCCATGCTGATCAGGTAGGTGACCATCGTCGTCGTCGCGTTCGCCGGGCCACCGCCGGTGAGGATCCAGACCATGTCGAACAGCTGCAGCGAGCCGATCATCGACAGGAAGACCCACGTGCGGATGGTGGGCGCGAGGAGCGGGACGGCGATCCGGCGCTGGACCTGCCACCACGAGGCGCCGTCGAGCTGTGCGGCCTCGTGCAGCTCGTCGGGCACGCCCTGCAGCCCGGCGAGGAAGAGCAGCACGGCCAGGCCGAGGTACTTCCACGTCAGGACGACGAAGACGGTGGCCAGCGCGAGGTCGGGGGTGCCCAGGAACCCCTGTTCGGGGACCGGGAGCCCGACCGAGGACACGGCCTGCTCGAGGAGCCCGGTGCGGGGCTGCAGCAGCTGGAACCACACGACGCCGGCGATCACCTCGGCCAGCACGTACGGGACGAAGACGATCGTCCGCAGCAGCCCGCGCCCCCTGATGCGGCGGTTGAGCAGCAGCGCGAGCGCCAGGCCCAGCGGCAGCTGCACCGCGATCGAGGCGAAGACGATGATGAAGTTGTGCATGACCGCGTCGGTGAAGACGTCGTCGCGCAGCACGCGCAGGTAGTTGTCCAGGCCGGCGAAGTCGACCATCGGGCCGAAGCCCCGCCAGTTGTAGAGCGACATCCGGGCCGCGGAGAAGACCGGGTAGAGGACGAAGAGCCCCATCAACGCCAGGGCTGGCGTCACGAACAGCAGGATCTCGAGGCGCTGCCGGCGCTGGGCGCCCCGGCGACGGCCGGTCACCCGGGGGGCGTCTGCGCCGCCCCGGGTGACCGCTGCGCCGGAGGACGTCGCCGCCGGCGCAGCGGTCACTTCGGTCATCGGTGGATCACTTCTCCAGTTCGGCGGCCTGCATGGTCGCGTCCACGATGTCCTGCGGCGTCGCCTGGTCGGCGAACAGCAGGGCGATCGAGTCGTTCATCGCGCCACCGATCGACGCGCCGAAGGCGGTGTCGAAGTAGAGCTGGATGTACGGGGACGCGTCGCGGACCTCGAGCAGCTGGGCGAGCGCCGGGTCGGAGACGGCGCTCGTCGCGGCCGGGTTGGTCGGGAGACCCATGTCGTTCTCCGCGAACCCGGTCTGCACCTCGTCGGAGAGCAGGTACTCGACGAGGTCGACCGATCCCTCGGTAGCGCCGGTCGAGACGGCCCACGCGTCGCCACCGCCGAGCTGTGCCTCGGGGTCGCCCGCGCCACCCTCGATGGCCGGGAAGGCGAACCACCCGGTGTTCTCGCCGAGGCCCTCGCCGTCGTCGGTCAGACCCTGCATCACGCCGGGCTCCCAGTGTCCGGCCAGCTCCATCGCGACCTGGTCGGTGGCCAGCAGGCCGGACGCGGAGGAGGCGCCCTCCTGCGCCGGCGTGGTGAGGAAGCCGGGGTTGAACGGCTCGGTGTCCAGCAGCTCCGCCAGGACCTCGCCGGCCTGCACGAAGCACTCGTCGGTGAAGTCGAGGCTGGTGACCGCGTCCTCGAGGACGTCCTGGCCGCAGGCGCGCAGCGCCGTGTAGTACCAGTAGTGGGCGGCCGGCCACTTGTCGCCCGCGCCGACCGAGATGGGCGTGATGCCCGCGGCCTTCAGCTTGTCGATGGCGGCGTAGAGGTCCTCCATCGTCTCCGGCGCCTCGGTGATGCCGGCCTGCTCGAAGAGCGCGGTGTTGTACCAGAAGCCGACGACGCCGACGGAGAACGGCAGCGCGTAGGTCTGGCCGTCGACCTGCCACCCGGACACGTTGCCGCCGAGCGTCTCGATCGTGTCGGGGACCTCGTCGGAGAGGTCGGTGACCAGCCCGGCCTCCACGTGGTCGGCGAGCTCGCCGCCGCCGCGCTCCATGTACACGTCCGGCAGGTCGCCGCTCTGGAAGGCGGCCGCCAGCCGGTCGACCATGTCCTCGTGGGCCATGGCCTCGATCTCGACCTGGACCCCCGGGTTGGCCTCCTCGAAGTCCGCGGCCACCTGCTCGTAGTACCCGCGGCCGGGCTCGTTGTTGGAGTTGTGCCACCAGGTGATCGTGTTGTCGTCACCTCCCGATGCGCTGCTGTCCTCGCCGCCACCACCGCAGGCAGTGGCTGTCAGCAGCACCGCGCTGCCGCACAGCACCGAGAGAGCTGCTCGCCCCGAACGCCGCATGTCTGACCCCTTCGTCACTTCGCACGCCGTCGTGGCGTGCAACACATCGACGAAGGTCGCAGCGGACACTTGCGTTGTCAATCGATGTCGATAACGATTTCGCACCATGACCCCAGCTGCCGCCGCCCAGGCGGTCCGATCCCTCGATGCCACGCTCACGGTCCGGCGCGCGGACGGTTCGCCCTGCGCCGACAGCGAGGTCCTGGTCGAGCAGGTCCGGCACCAGTTCGCGTTCGGCAACATCGGGTTCGACTTCGTCGGGCTGGCCAACGAGGATCAGGGGGCGGGCCGGGAGAACGTGTTCGGCGGCGCTGATCCCGATGCCGCCGCACGGCTCGAGGAGCTGTGGGTCGAGGTGTTCAACACCGCGACCCTGCCCTTCTACTGGGCCGGGTTCGAACCGGCGGAGGGTCGGCCGGACACCGCGCGTCTGCAGGCCGCGGCCAGGTGGTTCCGCGACCGGGGCGTGGCGGTCAAGGGCCACCCGTTGGTCTGGCACACGTTGGCCCCGGACTGGCTGAGGGAGCACTCCGACGCCGAGGTCGAGGAGATCGTGCGCGCCCGGGTGCGGCGGGAGGTCAGCTCCTTCGCGGGCCTGATCGACACCTGGGACGCGATCAACGAGGTCGTGATCATGCCGGTGTTCGCCAACGAGGAGCGGCAGAACGCGATCACCCGCCTGTGCCGGCGGATCGGACGGATCGCCACCATCCGGCTCGCCTTCGAGGAGGCGCGCGGGGCGGACGCGGCCACGACCCTGGTCCTCAACGACTTCAACCTGGGCACGGCCTACGAGTGCCTGATCGAGGGGGTCTTGGAGGCCGGGGTGCAGGTCGACGCGATCGGCCTGCAGAGCCACATGCACCAGGGGTACTGGGGGGAGGAGCGGACGCAGGAGGTCTGCGACCGGTTCGCCCGCTACGGGCTGCCGCTGCACTGGACCGAGACCACCCTGGTCTCCGGCGACCTCATGCCGCCGGAGATCGTGGACCTCAACGACCACCAGGTCGACGAGTGGCCCTCCACGCCGGCTGGTGAGGAGCGACAGGCCGACGAGGTCGTCCGCCACTACCGGACCCTGCTGGCCCACCCGGCGGTGCAGGCCGTGAACTACTGGGGGATCACCGACCGGGGCGCCTGGCTCGGCGCGCCCGCCGGGCTGGTGCGCGCCGACGGCACCCCCAAGCCGGCGTACGACGCCCTCCGCAAGCTGGTCAAGGAGGACTGGTGGCTGGCCCCGACCCGGCTGCGGACCGACGGCGAGGGCCGTGTCGCCGTGCGCGGCTGGGCCGGCGACTACTCGGTCTCGGCGGCGGGCGGCACGGCCTCCTGGCAGCTGCGGCCCGACGCGCCGACGCCGGTGGTCACCCTCCCCTGAGGGCGCACCACCCCGCGGCCGGGGCAGGATGGTGCGGACGCACCACCTGCCGCAGCCGTCCCCGGCACAGGCGACTCCTCGGATCGCCGCACCAGCAACGACGACACAGGACGGACTCTCCCAAGCATGGTCACGAACGTCGACAACGGCCCTGCGCTCTGGCGCGACCCGGGCGCCCGGGCCGAGGACAGGGTGGCGGATCTCCTCCGCCGCATGACGCTGGAGGAGAAGGTCGCGCAGCTCTACGGCGTGTGGGTGGGCATCGACGCGACCGAGGGTGAGGTCGCCCCGCACCAGCACGAGATGGCCGCGGCGCCGGTGGACTGGGAGGAGCTGATCCGCAGTGGGCTCGGGCAGCTGACCAGGCCGTTCGGTACGGCACCGGTGGACCCGCTGGTGGGGGCCAAGGGGCTGGCGGAGAGCCAGCGGCAGATCATGGCCGCCGGCCGCTTCGGCATCCCCGCGCTGGTGCACGAGGAGTGCCTCACCGGGCTGGCCGCGTGGACGGCGACCGTCTTCCCCTCCCCGCTGTGCTGGGCGGCCAGCTTCGACCCGGAGCTCGTGCAGCGCATGGGGGCCCTCATCGGGGAGAACATGCGCCGGCTCGGCGTCCACCAGGGGCTGGCCCCGGTGTTCGACGTCGCCCGCGACCTGCGCTGGGGCCGGGTCGAGGAGACGATGGGCGAGGACCCGCACCTGGTGGGCACGATCGGCAGCGCCTACGTCCGCGGCCTGGAGTCCACCGGCGTCGTCGCGACGCTCAAGCACTTCGTCGGCTACTCCGCCTCCCGGGCCGGCCGCAACCTCGCCCCGGTCTCCGCCGGGCCGCGGGAGATCGCCGACGTGTTCCTCCCGCCCTTCGAGATGGCCCTGAAGGCCGGGGCGCGGTCGGTCATGAACTCCTACACCGACATCGACGGGGTGCCCTCGGCAGGGGACCCGGCGCTGCTGACGTCGCTGCTCCGCGAGACCTACGGGTTCACCGGCACCGTCGTCGCCGACTACTTCTCGATCGCCTTCCTCCAGGCCCTGCACGGTGTCGCCGGCTCGCCCGGCGAGGCCGCCGCGCTCGCCCTCGAGGCCGGGATCGACGTGGAGCTGCCGACGGTGGCCTGCTACGGCCAGCCCCTGGTCGAGGCGGTCCGCGGCGGTGCGGTGGACGAGGCGCTGGTCGACCGGGCGCTGCGCCGGGTGCTGCTGCAGAAGTGCGAGCTGGGCCTGCTCGACGCCGACTGGTCGCCCGACTCGCCGGCGATCCTGGACGGGGCCGTCTCGCTCGACTCCGCGGAGTCCCGGGCGGTGGCCGGCGACCTCGCCCGCCGCTCGGTCGTGCTGCTGGCCAACGACGGGACGCTGCCCCTGCGCGCTGGGGCGAAGCTGGCTGTGGTGGGTCCCCGTGCGGACACCGCCCAGGCGATGCTCGGCTGCTACTCGTTCCCGATGCACGTGGGCGTGCACCACCCGGAGGTGCCGGTGGGTGTCGACATCCCGACGCTCGCCGAGGCGATGAAGGCCGCGCCGGAGGCCTACGACGTCGTCGTCGCCGAGGGCTGCCCGGTGGTGGGCGGCGACGACGAGGCGATCGCGGCCGCCGCACGCGCTGCGGCCGAGGCCGACGTGTGCGTCGCCGTCCTCGGCGACCAGGCGGGCCTGTTCGGCAACGGCACCTCCGGTGAGGGCTGCGACGCCGTGGACCTCCGGCTCCCGGGTCGCCAGGAGGAGCTGCTGGAGGCCCTGCTGGCCACCGGCACCCCGGTGGTGCTCGTCCTGCTGGTCGGTCGCCCCTACGAGCTGTCCCGGCAGCTCGACCGGCTCGCCGCGGTGGTGTGCGGCTTCTTCCCCGGCGAGGAGGGTGGCCCGGCCATCGCCGACGTCCTCAGCGGTCGGGTGGCGCCGTCGGGCCGGCTGCCGGTGAGCTTCCCGCGCGCCGACAGCAGCCAGCCCGGGACCTACCTCGCTGCGGCCCTCGGCCGGCTCACCGACGTGAGCAGTGTGGACCCGACGCCGCTGTTCCCGTTCGGGCACGGCCTGGGCTACGGCGCCGCGACCTGGGGCGACGTCCGGCTGGGCACCGGCCCGGAGTGGGACACCGCCGGGACCAGCGAGGTGGAGGTCGAGCTCCGCAACGACACCGACCGGGAGGTCACCGAGGTGGTGCAGGTCTACCTGCACGACCCGGTTGCCGAGGTGGTCCGGCCCGTCCAGGCCCTCGTGGCCGCCCAGCGGGTGGACCTCGCGGCCGGCGGCGCGGCGACCGTGCGCTTCCGGCTGCACGCCGACCTCACCTCCTACACCGGGCGCGACGGCGTGCGGATCGTCGAGCCGGGCGAGGTGGAGCTCCGGGTGGGCGCGTCGAGCACCGACGTGCGGCAGGTCCTCCGGTGCACCCTCACCGGCCGCCGCCGCACGGTCGGGTTCGAGCGGCGGCTGCACCCGGAGACGGTCGTCGAGCACCGGCGCGACGGCTGATGCCGCACACCGACCTGCCCCTGGAGGAGCTCCAGCGCTACGCCCCGCACCTGCCCGAGCCGGCGGACCTCCAGGAGTTCTGGGACGCCACGCTGCACGAGGCGCGGCGGTGGCCACTGGACGCGTCCTGGACGCCGGTCGACTCCGGGCTGATGACCGTCGAGACCTTCGACGTGTCCTTCACCGGCGCGGGCGGCTCGCCGGTGCGGGCCTGGCTGCACCTGCCCGCTCACGCGCTCCGCGGTGCGGGCCCGCTGCCCGGGGTGGTCCAGTACCAGGGCTACAACGGCGGCCGCGGGCTGCCGCACGAACACGTCTTCTGGGCCTCGGCGGGGTTCGCCCAGCTGGTCGTCGACACCCGTGGTCAGGGAAGCGGGTGGACGGTGGGGGACACCGGCGACCCGGTGGGGTCGGCCGCCGCGCAGCCGGGGTTCCTGACCCGGGGCGTGCTGTCGCCGCAGGAGTACTACTACCGGCGGGTGTTCACCGACGCCGTCCGGGCCGTGGAGGTGCTGCGCGGCCACCCGGAGGTCGACGGCGACCGGGTCGCGGTGACCGGCATCAGCCAGGGCGGCGGGATCGCGCTGGCCGTCTCGGCGCTCGCGCCGGGCGTGCTGGGGGTCATGCCCGACGTGCCGTTCCTCTGCGACTTCCCGCGCGCCACCCGCATCGCCCCGGGCGATCCGTACGGGGAGGTCGTCCGGTACCTCAAGGCCCACCGGGACCGCGTGGACCGCGTCCTCGCGACGTTGAGCTACTTCGACGCCGCGGTGCTCGGCCGCCGGGCCTCGGCTCCGGCGCTGTTCTCCGTGGCCCTCATGGACCAGATCTGCCCGCCGTCCACGGTGTTCGCGGCCTACCACGCGTACGGCGGCCCCAAGGAGATCCGGGTCTACCCGTACAACGACCACGAGGGCGGCGAGGTCCACCAGCAGCGCGAGCAGCTCACCTGGCTGCGCGACCTGCTCCGGGCGCCCGACCCGTCCCGCCCAGCGGTGGCCGAGCCGGCCACCACGCCCTCGAGGGGGACCTGATGCTCCGCGCACGTCTCACGCTGGACCCGGCGCGACCGGTGGGTCCGGTGGACCGGCGGCTCTTCGGCGCCTTCGTCGAGCACATGGGCCGCGGGGTGTACGGCGGCATCCACGAGCCGGAGCACCCGACGGCGGACGAGCACGGCTTCCGCCGGGACGTGATCGACCTGGTCAAGGAGCTGGGGGTGTCGACGGTCCGGTACCCCGGGGGCAACTTCGTCTCCGGGTTCCGGTGGGAGGACAGCGTCGGACCACGCAGCCAGCGCCCCGTGCGGCTGAACCTGGCCTGGCACAGCATGGAGACCAACGAGGTCGGCCTGCACGAGTTCGCCTCGTGGCTGGAGGAGGTCGGCGCCGAGCTGATGCTCGCCGTGAACCTCGGCACCCGCGGCACCCTCAAGGCGCTCGACCTGCTCGAGTACACCAACGTGCCCGCCGGCACGGCGCTCGCGGAGCAGCGGATCCGCAACGGCCGCACGGAGCCGTTCGACGTGCGGATGTGGTGCCTGGGCAACGAGATGGACGGCCCCTGGCAGCTCGGCCAGCGGTCCGCCGAGGACTACGGCAAGCTCGCCGCCCAGACCGCCAAGGCCATGCGCCAGGTCGACCCGGACCTGCAGCTCGTCGCCTGCGGCTCGTCGGGTGCGGGCATGCCCACCTTCGGGGAGTGGGAGCGGGTCGTGCTCACCCATGCCTACGACGACGTGGACTTCATCTCCTGCCACGCCTACTACGAGGAGAAGGACGGCGACCTGGACTCCTTCCTGGCCTCCGCGACCGGCACGGACCACTTCATCGAGACGGTCATCGCCACCGCCGACCACGTGGGGTCGGTGCGCCGGAGCTCGAAGCGGATCGACATCTCCTTCGACGAGTGGAACGTCTGGTACGCCTCGAGGGTCCAGGCGGGGCTGCCCAAGCGCATCGACGACTGGCCGCTCGCTCCCGCCATCAGCGAGGAGCCCTACACCGTGGCGGACGGCGTCGTCGTCGGGAACGTCCTGATGTCGCTGATCCGCCACGCGGACCGCGTGACCAGTGCCTCGATGGCCCAGCTGGTCAACGTGATCGCACCGATCGCCGCCGAGCCGCAGGGGCCGGCCTGGCGCAAGTCGACGTTCTTCCCCTTCGCGACCACCTCTCGGCTGGCGCGCGGCGTCGCCCTCCAGGTGGATGTCGACGGCCCGAGCCACGTCACCGCCGAGCACGGTGAGGTGCCGCTGGTCGACGCGGCGGCGACCGCCGACGTCGACGCGGGGGTGGCGGCGCTGTTCCTCGTGAACCGGTCGCGGGCCGAGGAGGCCGAGGTGTCCGTGGACGTGTCGGCGCTCGGCGTGGGGACCGTCGAGGAGGCGCTGACGCTGTCCGACCCGGACCCGTACGCCGCGAACACCAGCGAGCAGCCGGCGCGGGTCGGGTTGCGGCCCAACCTCCGGGCGACGGTGGCGGACGGCACGCTGCGCGTGACGCTGCCGCCGGTCTCGTGGACGGCGGTGTCCCTCCGCTGAGCGCCGCCGCCGGGACCTGCGCGCAGGAGCGGTCCCGGCGGCCCGGTCCGCCGGGGTCAGGAGGGGCGGGCGGTGGAGGCCCGGGGCACCAGGTGCGTGGCCAGTTCGACCCGCTGGGTCTCGAGGCGGGTGCCGGTGATGAGGTCGTGGAGCATGCGGCCGGCCATGCGCCCCATGTCGGCCAGGGGTTGCCTGACGGTGGTCAGCGGCGGCGAGGACCAGCGCGCCATCGGCAGGTCGTCGAAGCCGACCACGCTGACGTCGCCAGGCACGGACAGGCCGGCCTGGCGCGCGGCCTCCAGCACACCGAAGGCCTGCTCGTCACTGCCCGCGAAGACGGCGGTGGGGCGATCGGCCAGCTCCAGCACCGCCCGCGCCTGCTCGTACCCACCCGCGTGGTGGAAGTTGCCGTGCCGCACGAGCGCCGGGTCGAAGGGGATGCCGGCCCGGTCGAGGGCCGCCCGGTAGCCGTCGATGCGTGCCCGGCTGCAGAGGTAGTCCTGCTGCCCGCCGATCATGGCGATCCGACGGTGCCCGAGTTCGATGAGGTGTTCGGTCGCGGCGAGGCCGCCGGACCAGTTGG
Source organism: Modestobacter sp. KNN46-3 (assembly GCF_011039295.1). Lineage (NCBI taxonomy): Bacteria > Bacillati > Actinomycetota > Actinomycetes > Geodermatophilales > Geodermatophilaceae > Modestobacter > Modestobacter sp. KNN46-3. Next base: position 20,643 of record NZ_JAAKGN010000053.1, read on the forward strand.
TCGCACCCACGCTGGGCACCTCCTGACCGGGCATGTCGACCGGGTCGATGACGACGACCGGCAGCTTGGAGCTGCCCAGTCGCCGCTGGTCGGCCGCGGTCAGGCGGGAGGTGACCACGATGGCGCCCTGACGACCGCCGCTGATCAGCTCCTGGACCCAGTCCCCGGCGGAGGACCGGGCCAGGGTCGTGACCACGACCTCGAGGCCGGCCTCGGTCACCCCCCGCAGGATCTCCATCCCCCACGGGCTGTCCAGCGCGGTGAACACCACGTCGACGAGCGGGCGGGTCGGCAGCCTGGGGGCCAGGGGGACGTAGTTGTGCTGATCGAGGACCTGCTGGACGTGCGCCCGGGTGGCGGCCGCGACGTCCCGCTTGCCGTTGAGCACCTTGGAGACCGTGGGCAACGAGACTCCCGCCGCCGCGGCGATCACGGCCAGCGTGGGTCGGTTCGGGTGCTGTGCCACGGTGCCCTCCCGGGGTCGTGCCGCGAGGCCTGGCCTGGATGGGCGTCGGGTGTCGGCCCGGTGATCGTAACTTCGGCCCACTGTTGTCGGAAGTGTTTCGAAGAACCGGGCATCGACACGGGCAGCCGGCGCGCCTCCCCTCGGCGGTGATCCGGGTGGTCGAGCGGCGCGCAGAGCGGACTGGGGCTGCACAAAGGGTTTGTGTCGACCTGTTCGGGCGGTGCGTTGACACCGGCCTCGCAGCGTCTTACGTTGTCGAAAACCGCCCGCAACTTTCGGGTCACATCGTCGATCGGCGGATCGGTCGGGGTCGCTGGCCCCCGGCCGACCGGGGGGTGACACTGTCGGTGTCACCCTCGTCGCCGAGCATCTGATCGCCCGTCGCAGCACCCGCCGGCACCGGTCCCACGCCGTCCGGCGGGGACGTCGTCCTCCTGTTCCAGAGTCCTCGAGAGGAACCGCCCGATGCCCGACCTCAAGCCCACCCCTGAGGACAAGTTCACCTTCGGCCTCTGGACCGTCGGCTGGCCGGCCGCGGACCCGTTCGGCACCGCCACCCGTGCGCCGGTGGACGTCGTCGAGTCGGTGCACCGTCTCGCCGAGATGGGCGCCTACGGCGTCACCTTCCACGACGACGACGTGATCCCGTTCGGCAGCGACACCGCCGCCCGGGATGCCCACATCAAGCGCTTCCGAGCCGCGATCGACGAGACCGGACTGGTCGTCCCGATGGTGACCACCAACCTGTTCACCCACCCGGTGTTCAAGGAGGGTGGCCTGACCGCCAACGACCGCGAGGTGCGCCGCTACGCGATGCGCAAGGTCATGCGGAACATGGACCTGGCCGCCGAGCTGGGCGCGCAGACCTACGTGCTGTGGGGCGGCCGCGAGGGCGCCGAGGTCGACATGGCCAAGGACCTCATCGCCGCGCTGGACCGCTACGCCGAGTCGATCGACACCCTGGCCGCCTACTCCGAGGCCCGTGGCTACGGCTTGAAGTTCGCCCTGGAGCCCAAGCCGAACGAGCCCCGCGGCGACATCTTCCTGCCCACCATCGGGCATGCGCTGGGCTTCATCGCCAAGCTCGAGCACTCGCACCTGGTGGGGCTGAACCCGGAGACCGGGCACGAGCAGATGGCGAACCTGAACTTCACCCACGGCATCGCCGAGGCGCTGTGGGCCGGCAAGCTGTTCCACATCGACCTCAACGGCCAGCACGGCCCCAAGTTCGACCAGGACCTGGTGTTCGGCCACGGTGACCTGCTGCAGGCCTTCTCCACCGTCGACCTGCTGGAGAACGGCGGCGTCGACGGCGCACCGGCCTACGACGGCCCGCGGCACTTCGACTACAAGCCGCTGCGCACCGAGGACATGGACGGCGTGTGGCGCTCGGCCGCGGCGAACATCCGCACCTACCTGCTGCTCAAGGAGCGGGCCGCGGCGTTCCGCGCCGACCCGGAGGTGCAGGAGGCCCTGGCCGCGGCGCGGGTGCCCGAGCTGCGCCAGCCCACCCTCGCCGCGGGCGAGACGTTCGAGGACCTGCTCGCCGACCGGTCGGCGTTCGAGGACTTCGACGCCGAGGCCGTCGCCAAGCGGGGGGCCGGCGTCGTCCGGGTCGACCAGCTGATGCTCGAGCACCTGCTCGGCGCCCGCTGATTCCCACCGGACACCGATCGGAGACAGTGCAGTCGTGACACTGGTGGCCGGGGTCGACTCGTCGACCCAGTCGTGCAAGGTCGTCGTCCGGGACGCCGAGACCGGTCGTCTGGTCCGTGAGGGCCGGGCGACCCACCCGGAGGGCACCGAGGTCGATCCCGCCGCCTGGGAGGCGGCGCTGCGGACGGCGATCGACGAGGCCGGCGGCCTCGCCGACGTCGCCGCGGTCGCCGTCGGCGGGCAGCAGCACGGGATGGTGTGCCTGGACGCCGACGGCGAGGTCGTCCGCCCGGCCCTGCTGTGGAACGACACCCGTTCCGCCCAGGCCGCCACCGACCTCACCGCCGAGCTCGGCGGCGGGCAGGCGTGGGCCGACGCCGTCGGCCTCGTGCCGGTCGCGTCGTTCACCGTCACCAAGCTGCGCTGGCTGGCAGAGCACGAGCCGGAGAACGCGGCCCGGACGGCGGCGGTCTGCCTCCCGCACGACTGGCTCACCTGGCGGCTGGCCGGCTCGCCCGATCTCGACGGCCTGGTCACCGACCGGGGCGACGCCAGCGGCACCGGCTACTGGTCGCCGATCACCGGGGACTACCGGACCGACCTGCTGGAGCGGGCGTTCGGGCGCACACCGGTGCTGCCCCGGGTGCTGGGGCCGGCGGAGCGGGCCGGGCAGGTGGCCGGCGGTGCGCTGGCCGCCGACGGCGGGGCGCTGCTCGGTCCGGGCACCGGTGACAACGCCGCCGCGGCGCTCGGCATCAACGCCGAGCCCGGCGACGTCGTCCTGTCCATCGGCACCTCCGGTGTGGTCTCCACCGTCTCCACCACCCCGTCGGCCGACCCGACCGGCACCGTCGCCGGGTTCGCCGACGCCACCGGCAACTTCCTGCCCCTGGTCGTCACGCTCAACGCCGCCCGGGTGCTGGACGCAACGGCCCGTCTCCTCGGGGTGGACCACGACGAGCTGTCCCGGCTGGCGCTGACCGCGCCCGCCGGCTCCGGCGGCCTGGTCCTGGTCCCCTACCTGGAGGGGGAGCGGACGCCGGACGAGCCGTACGCCACCGGCGCGCTGCACGGGCTGACCCTGTCGACCGCCGAGCCCGCCCACCTGGCGCGCGCCGCGGTGGAAGGGCTGCTGTGCGGCCTGGCCGACGGGCTCGAGGCGATCGCCGCCCAGGGCAACCCGGTGCGCCGGGTGCTCCTGGTCGGCGGTGGCGCCCGCTCCGAGGCAGTGCGCCGGCTGGCCCCAGCGGTGCTCGGGGTGCCGGTGCTCGTGCCGCCGCCGGGGGAGTACGTCGCCGACGGCGCCGCCCGCCAGGCCGCATGGGTGCTGGCCGGCGGGGACACCCCGCCGATCTGGCCCGCGACCAGCACACAGACCTACGAGGCGGATCCGATCCCGTTCGTGCGCGATCGGTACGCGGAGGTCCGGGAGATGACCGCCGACCGGGTGTGAGCACCCGACGCCGTCGCAAGGCGGTGAGACAGGCACGGCACCACGACGTCCACGGCACCACCCACTCGGATCGTCCGGCACGTTCCTGCCGGTAGGAGGACACACCATGGCCACCGTCACCTTCGACTCCGCGACCCGGATCTACCAGGGGGGCGAGCGACCCGCGGTCGACTCGCTGGACCTGCAGGTGGAGGACGGGGAGTTCCTCGTGCTCGTCGGGCCCTCGGGCTGTGGGAAGTCGACCTCGCTGCGGATGCTCGCCGGGCTGGAGGAGATCGACGCGGGTCGCATCCTCATCGGGGACCGCGACGTCACCGACGTGGCGCCGAAGGACCGGGACATCGCGATGGTGTTCCAGAACTACGCGCTCTACCCGCACATGACCGTGGGCGAGAACATGGGCTTCGCGCTGAAGATCGCCGGGATGGGCAAGGAGGAGCGCCGCACCCGGGTGGAGGAGGCGGCGAAGCTGCTGGACCTCGAGCCGTACCTGGACCGCAAGCCGAAGGCGCTGTCCGGTGGGCAGCGGCAGCGCGTCGCGATGGGCCGGGCGATCGTCCGTCAGCCGCAGGTCTTCCTGATGGACGAGCCGCTGTCCAACCTGGACGCCAAGCTGCGCGTCCAGACGCGGACGCAGATCGCCTCGCTGCAGCGCCGGCTGGGCATCACCACCGTCTACGTCACCCACGACCAGGTCGAGGCGATGACCATGGGGGACCGGGTGGCGGTGCTCAAGGACGGCCTGCTCATGCAGGTCGGCGCTCCCCGTGAGCTGTACGACCGCCCGGCGAACGCCTTCGTGGCCGGCTTCATCGGCTCCCCGGCGATGAACCTGTTCGAGGTGCCGGTCGTCGACGGCGGTGTCCGGTTCGGCACGGCCCTGCTCCCCGTGGCACGCGACGTGGCGGGCTCCGACCCCAGGCTCGTGCTCGGGGTGCGGCCCGAGGACCTCGACCTCTCCGCCGAGGGCCTGCCGGTGGAGATCGACGTGGTCGAGGAGTTGGGCGCGGACGCGTACCTGTACGGCCGGGCCCTGTTCGAGGCCGAGGAGCAGCAGGTCATCGCCCGGGTCGACGGCCGTCGTCCCCCTCGCGCAGGGGAGGTCGTCCACGTGACGGCCCGCCCGGACCACGTGCACCTGTTCTCCGTCGCCACCGGGGCGCGCCTGGCATGACGGTCCTGCCCACCGGGGAGCAGTTCACCCTCACCTGCGCCGACGCCGAGGCGACCGTGGTCGAGGTCGGGGGCGGGCTGCGGTCCTACCGTGTCGCCGGCCGCGACATCGTGGACGGCTATGCCGAGCACGAGATGGCCGGCAACGCGCGTGGCCACGTCCTGGCGCCGTGGCCCAACCGGCTGCGCGACGGCCGCTACACCTGGGACGGCGAGGAGCACTCCACGCCGGTGTCGGAGCACGAGACCGGCAACGCGATCCACGGCCTCGTCCGCTTCCTGCCCTGGCGGGTGGTCGACCGGACCGGTGACTCGGTGCGGCTGGAGCTCCTGCTCCACCCGCAGCCGGGCTACCCGTGGACGCTGCGGCTGCAGGTCGGCTACGAACTGACGCCGGCCGGGCTCAGCGTGCAGACCACCGCCACCAACGAGGGCGACGTCGCGCTGCCCTACGGCGAGGGCCACCACCCCTACCTCGCCGCCGGCGCCGGGCTGCGCGTCGACGACTGCACGCTGGTCGCTCCCGGGGCCACCCGGCTGGAGACCGACGAGCGCGCGCTGCCCACCGGCGCGAAGCAGGTCGACGGCACGCCCTACGACCTGCGTGCGGGCCGGACGATCGGGGAGCAGCGCATCGACCACTGCTTCACCGACCTCGAGCGGGACGCCGACGGGCTGGCGTGGGTGCGGTTCACCGGCCCCGACGGGCACGGTGCCGCGGTCTGGCTGGACAGGGCCTACAGCCACCTGCAGCTGTTCACCGGCGACGTGGTGCCCGAGCCGCGCCGTCGGCAGGGGCTGGCGGTCGAGCCGATGACCTGTCCGCCGAACGCCTTCGCCACCGGGGAGTCGGTGATCCGCCTGGAGCCGGGCGAGTCGACCACCGCGACCTGGGGCCTCACGCCCCTGGGCTGAGCCGACCGACCACCTCTCCCGCCGTCCGGCGGGAGAGGTGGCGCGGGCTCCGTAGACTCGATCGAGGTGCACGGCTACCCGTGCACCGCATCGATCGAGGAGAGTGCTGTGGCCGTCCGAGCCATCCGCGGTGCGACCCAGGTGGCCGCCGACGACCGGGACGAGGTCCTGGAGGCCACCCGGGAGCTGGTGAGCACGGTCCTGGCGCGCAACGAGCTGGACCCCGCTGACCTGATCAGCATCCTGTTCACCGCCACCCCCGACCTGGTGTCGGAGTTCCCGGCGCTGGCCGCGCGGGAGCTGGGGCTGGGCGACGTGCCGCTGATGTGCGCCACCGAGATCGCGGTGCCGCACGCCCTGCCGCGGGTGCTGCGGCTGATGGCGCACGTCGAGACCGACCGGGACCGGGCCGCCGTCCAGCACGTCTACCTGCGCGGGGCCGTGGCGCTCCGCCGGGACATCGCGCAGTGAGTGAGCAGGGGGGTGCAGCAGTGAGCGGGTTCCTCGGCCAGGTGACCCTGGACGGGCCGTCGGGGACCGGGAAGTCCAGCGTCGCCCGCGACGTCGCCGCCCGCCTGGGGGCGGCCTACCTGGACACCGGCGCCATGTACCGGGCGGCGACCGTCGCGGTGCTCGACGCCGGGGTCGACCTGACCGACACCGACGCCGTGACCCGCGCCGTCGCCTCCGCCGACATCCAGGTGGGGACGTCGGCCGGCGCCGAGCTGGTGCTGGTCGACGGCGTGGACGTGGCAGCCCGGATCCGGGGGGCAGAGGTGACCCGCACGGTGTCGCCGGTCTCCGCCGTCCCGGCCGTGCGCCGGATGCTGGTCGACCGCCAGCGCGCGCTGGTCGCCGAGGCCGACGCGGTCGTCGTCGAGGGCCGGGACATCGGCACCGTCGTCCTGCCCGACGCCACCCTGAAGGTCTACCTGACCGCCGCACCCGAGGCCCGCGCCCAGCGGCGGGCCGGTCAGCTGGGGGTCACCGACCCCGCCAAGATCGCCGAGATCGCCGCGGACCTGCGGCGTCGCGACGAGTACGACAGCAGCCGGGCCGACAGCCCGCTGCGCCCAGCTGTCGACGCCGTGGTCGTCGACAGCACCGGGCTGGACCGTGATGCCGTGGTCGAGCGTGTGCTCGACCTGGCGCGCACTGCAGTGGGAGCAGCATGAGCACCGACACCGACACCGACGTCCCCGGCGGCGACGAGCCCACCGGCCCGCTCCCGGTGGTGGCCATCGTGGGGCGGCCGAACGTCGGCAAGTCGACCCTGGTCAACCGATTCCTGGGCCGCCGCGCCGCCGTCGTCCAGGACATCCCGGGCGTCACCCGGGACCGCATCCCGTACCAGGCGCTGTGGAACGGCAAGAACTTCACCGTCGTCGACACCGGCGGTTGGGAGCCGAAGGCGACCGGCATGGCCGCCTCCATCGCCCGGCAGGCCGAGTACGCGATGAAGACCGCCGACGTCATCGTGCTGGTCGTGGACGCCGCGGTCGGGGTGACCGAGACCGACCTGGCCGCCGCCCGGGTGCTGCGGCGCAGCACCACGCCGGTGATCCTGGTGGCCAACAAGGTGGACGACGAGCGGGGCGAGTCGAACGCGGCCGAGCTCTGGTCGCTGGGCCTGGGAGAGCCGTTCTCGGTCAGTGCACTGCACGGCCGGGGGAGCGGTGACCTGCTCGACCTGGTGCTGGATGCGATGCCGGAGGCGCCCCGCGAGCAGGACGACGTGGGCGGTCCCCGCCGAGTGGCCCTCGTCGGCCGGCCGAACGTGGGCAAGTCCAGCCTGATCAACCGGCTGTCCAAGGAGGAGCGCTCGGTCGTCGACTCGGTGGCCGGCACCACGGTCGACCCGGTCGACTCCCTGGTGACCCTCGGC
>NZ_JAAKGN010000054.1:0-28099 GCF_011039295.1 Modestobacter sp. KNN46-3
TCTTAGTCATCTCAGTTTATTGTTGTCATGATACTGGCAACACCAAGACCGAGAGCTATAGCTGCGGCGGCAGCGTCAGAGGTGTATAAGAGGCCGAGATCGACCTGTCGCCGGGGGTGCCCGACCTGGCGGCGTTCCCGCGGGCGGCCTGGCTGCGGGCGGAACGGGCGGTGCTGCGGGACGCGTCGGCGGCGGACCTGGGCTACGGCGACCCACGGGGGAGCGCCCGGCTGCGGGGCGAGCTGGCCGGCTGGCTCGGCCGGACCCGAGGCCTTCAGGTCGCGCCGGAGCAGGTCCTGGTGGTGTCCGGGGTGGCGCAGGCGCTGGCGCTGCTGGCCCAGACGCTGCGGTCGCGGGGTGCGGACTCGGTCCGGGCCGCCACCAGCCCCTCGTCCACCAGCCGCTGGTACGCCTCGACCACCACCCCGCGGGCGATGCCCAGGTCACCGGCCAGTGCGCGGGTGGCCGGCAGCCGGTCGCCCGCCGCCAGGCGGCCGTCCAGCACCGCCGCCCGCACCTCGGCGGTCAGCCAGTCGGTCAGTCCGCGCGCCGGTGCGGCCGCCGGGTCGAGCTGGAGGAAGTCAGCGCCGCGCATTGGTCCACTCCCGACGACGGTGATTGGCCCTCCACGGTGGACCAGCAGGCCAGCAGCATGGCAGCCATGACGACCACCGTGGAAGCACCCCAGCAGCAGTCGGCGGCGGCCGCCGTCCTCACCGGGGCGACCGCGATGGGCTTCGTCGGCAGCAGCGTGGCGATCTCCGCCGTCCTCTCCGATGCCCCCCTGTTCACCGCCCAGTCGCTCCGGTACGCGGCGGCCTGCCTCATCCTGCTCGGCTTCGTCCGACTGGCCGGACGGTCGGTGACCAGGCCGCGCGGGGCGGAGTGGGCCTGGCTGCTCGGCATCGTCGGCACGGGGATGGTGCTGTTCAACGTGGCGCTGGTGCGCGGGTCCGAGCACGCCGAGCCGGCCGTGCTCGGGGTGGCCGTGGCCAGCGTGCCGATCGCGCTCGCGGTGGTGGGGCCGCTGATGACCGGACGGCGTCCCGAGGCCCGGGTGCTGCTGGCGGCCGCGGTGGTCACCGTCGGCGCCGGGCTGGTGCAGGGCCTGGGCCGCAGTGACGCGATCGGGCTGGCCTGGGCGGTCGTCGTCCTGGCCTGCGAGGCCGGGTTCACGCTGCTCGCCGTCCCGCTGCTGGCCAGACACGGCGCGTGGGGCGTCTCGGTGCACACCACCTGGCTCGCGGCGGTGGTGTTCGGCGCGCTCGGGCTCGCCACCGAGGGACCGACGGCGGCCGCCGAGCTGACCGGCGGCGAGCTCGCCGCGGTCGGCTACCTGGCGGTCGGGATGACCGCGGTCGCCTTCGTGTTCTGGTACTCCGCCGTCGGCCGGCTGGGCACCGCGCGCGCCGGCCTGCTGACCGGTGTCGCCCCCGTCGCCGCCGCCGGGGTCGGCGTGGCGATGGGCGGTGCGGCGCCCGGGCCGCTGGTGTGGCTGGGCATCGCGGTGGTCGGCGTCGGGCTGTCCGTCGGCCTCACCGCGTCGAGCAGGGAGCGGTGACGCAGCTCGGCACCTCGCGCAGACCATGAGGCCCGGTCGCGGGTGGCGCGCCACCGGCCCAGGTGCGTCGCGTACCCCAGGCGAGCGCGAGGCACAGCGGGGAGTAGAGGGCCAGGTCGAGTGCCCGGAAGACCGCCGTGGCGTTGCCGAGTCCCGACGCGGAGACGACCAGGCCCGCGCCGCCGCGCAACGCCAGCACCCCCGCGACCGTGCGCACGCCCAGGTCCGCGACCGGGAACGGGACGACCGCGACGCGGCGGCCCGGGCGGACGCGTGACTGCACGACCACGGCGGCGGCCCCGAGCAGGCCGGCGACCGACCAGGTCGCGGTGGCCGACGGGAAGGTGCTGCTGCCGACGACGGTCTGCGCGAGCGACCTCTCATCGCGGGCCGGCCACGGGATGCCGAGCGCCCACACCGCGTGCAGCGCACCGACGCCGACCAGCGCCGCGGTGGTGGCGTCGGCCGCGACGCGCCGGGACCGGAGGGCCGCCTCGGGCTCCGGCCGGGCGCCGGCAGGGCGGGCCGCACTGCGCATCGCCCGCACCCAGGGGGACAGCCTGCGCCGCTGGACCGGTTCACCCGCGAGCACCGCCTCGGCACCATCGAACGCGTCCTCGATGAGGGCGTCGTGCAGCCACCGCACCACCAGCGGCCAGCCGATCCGCATCCACCGGATCGGCTGTGCGTCGATGACGTGGCGCAGCTGCACCCGTCCGTCGCCCAGGTCCTCGACGGCGAACCAGTGCGTGCCGACGAGCTCCGTCTGCGGCGCGAAGCGGAACGCCACCGAGCGGACGGGTCCGCTCAGTTCCGCCGTCTCCACCGAGTAGCGCACCCGGTCGTGCCCCCCTGCGCTGCCGGGTTCCGGTCCGCGGTCGAGGACCATCGGCGGCCACCGGTCACCGGGCCACAGCCGGTCGCCGTCGGTGCCGAGGCCGTCGAGCAGCTCGGCGACCTGCGCGAACGGTGCCGTGACGATCCGTTCATGGGCATTCCGCACCACGACCTCCGACCATTCGGTCGCGTACGGTCTCTGTCCATACGGGACCGTACGGTAGGGTCTTCCGCGTGGTCAAGAAGACGACGGGTGGCCGCCTCACCCGTCACGACTGGGTCCACGCCGGCTTCGCAGCGGTGATCGACAGCGGGATCGAAGCACTCGCCGTGGAGCCACTGGCGGCGCGGATGGGCACCACCAAGGGGAGCTTCTACTGGCACTTCGCCGACCGGGCCGAGCTGGTGACGGCGGTGCTCGACGTGTGGGAGCAGCTCGCCACCGGAGCCGTCGTCGATGAGCTGGGCCAGGTCGCCGATCCCCGCGAGCGACTCCGCATGCTCCTCGGGGTCGTCTTCCGGGACGCGGACGAGGACCGCTTCGAGCACGCGGTCCACTCCGCCGCGACCCACCCCCAGGTCGTCCCGGCACTGGCCCGCGTCACCGCCTCCCGCGTCGGCTTCCTCACCGACCTGTTCCTGGAGCTCGGCCTCCCCCGGGCTCGCGCTCACGACCGCGCCCGCATCGCCTATGCCGCGTACCTCGGCCACCTGCAACTCCGCCGGCTCGACCCCGTGGGCGAGCCCTCACCCGACGCGGTGCGCCGATACGCCGACGAGCTCCTGGCCGTCCTCGCAACGCCCTGACCCAGCCGGACGTCGGAGGTCGGTCCGCGTCGGGCCCCACCTCCCGGGCACGTCGATCGCACGCCGGAGCGGGCCCAATCCCGACAGGCGAGGCCCATGGGCACGACAGCGAGCGCACAGCCGCTCGGCCGACGCTCACGACATCGGTCGGATCGCCCGACCGGAGTTGGAGGAGACCATCGTGCGCACGAAGCTGATCACCCTCACCGCAGCCGGGCTGCTCGCCGCGGGTGGCGTCGCCGTCGCCGTCCCGGCCCTGGCCGACACGGACTCGGCCGACCCCGCCGCCACGGGCTCTTCGCGGGTCGACCGGATCACCGAGGCGCTGGCCGGGCTGGTCTCGGACGGTTCCCTCACCCAGGAGCAGGTCGACGAGGTGGCCGCCACCCTCGACGCGGCCGACCTCCGTGGCGGGCACGGCGGATGGCACGGCGGCGGACCCGGCGGCGGTCGTGGCCTCGGGACCGCGGCGTCGGCCCTGGGCATGACCGAGGAGGAGCTGCGCACGGCCCTGGAGGCCGACGGCGCCACGCTCGCCTCGGTGGCCGAGGAGCAGGGCGTGGCCGTGGACCCCCTGGTCGACGCCCTGGTCGCGGCCGCGCAGGAGCGCGTCACCCAGGCCGTCACCGACGGCGACCTGACCCAGGAGCAGGCCGACGAGCGCCTGGCCGACCTGGAGGCGTGGATCACCGAGCGGGTGAAGAGCACCTGGGGCGATGAGTGGCAGCGTCCGACCGACAGCGGGGACTGACCCGGCGACACGTCCGCGGGGTCCGCCGGCACCGACACCTGCCGGGTGCCGGCGGACCGCCGGACCGGGCCGGACGTCGGGACCGGGCCGGTCCCCGGTGCTCAGAGCTTCGCGGTCAGGCCCCCGATCGGCGCCTGACCGGAGTTCAGGCCGCGGCAGCGCCGGCGAGCCGCCGGCCGAGGAAGTCGCGGAGCAGCCCGGCGACCTGGTCACCGGCGCTCTCCAGCAGGAAGTGACCGCCGTCCAGCAGGTGGACCTCCGCGTCGACGGCGTCGCTGGCGAAGCCGCGCGCCCCCTCCGGACCGAAGATCTCATCGCTCCTCCCCCACGCGGCGAGCACGGGCACCCGGCTGTCGTGGAGGTACTGGTGCAGCGCCGGGTACATCGGCGGGTTGGTGCGGTAGTCGCGGAACAGCGCCAGCTGGACGAGGTCGTTGCCGGGGCGCGACACCAGCGCGTGGTCGTGGTGCCAGGCGTCCGGGCTGACCACGGTCTCGTCCGCGACCCCGTGCAGGTACTGCCAGCGGATGGCATCGAGGCTCAGCGCGGTCCGGATCGCCGCCTCGGTCTCCGCGTTCGGGTCCCGCGCGTAGTCCCAGACCGGGGCCCAGAAGCTCTCGACGAAGCCGGCCTCGTAGCCGTTGCCGTTCTGGGTGACGATCGCGGTGATCGCCGCCGGGTCGCGCAGCGCGAGTCGCCAGCCGACCGGGGCGCCGTAGTCCTGTACGTAGATCGCGTACCGCGTCACGCCGAGCTCGTGCAGCAGGCCAGCGGTCAGGCCGGCCAGCGCGTCGAAGGTGTACTCGAACTCCGTGACCGGCGGTGCGTCGGACAGCCCGAACCCCAGCATGTCCGGCGCGATCACCCGGTACCGGTCGGCCAGCTGCGGGATCAGCCCACGGAACATGAACGAGCTGGTCGGATACCCGTGCAGCAGGACGACGACCGACGCGTCGGCCGGCCCCGCCTCTCGGTAGAACAGCTGCCGCCCGTCGACGACGGCGGTCCGGTGGTGGACGTGCGTCATGATGCCTAACCCCTCTGGCCGCGATTGGTGGTCAGGAAGATGGCAGGCGTCGGTGTAACCTGTCAACTACGCCAAGGGGGTTAGATGCACCAGATGGACCACTCGCCCGCCGACGAGACGTTCCTGCTCGAGCTGCTGAACACGACGCCGGTCGTCGACGGCGTCCAGCAGGACCTGCTGGACGGCGACCCCGGCCGGGCGTGGCTGCGCGACCGCGGTGGCGACGGCTCGGCGGCCGAGCAGCAGGCGACCCGCGCCGCCCGGGATGCGCTCCAGGCCGTCGCCCGCGGGGACGAGCCGGCCCGGTCGCTGACGCCACTGCTGTCCGACGTCCGCCTGGCGCCCGCGATCGGGGACGAGGGCATCCGCTGGAGCCCCACCGACGTGGCGCCGGCCCGGGGTCTCGCGGTGCGCGCCGTCCTGGCCTGGGACGCGGTGCAGCGCACCACCCCCGGGCGGCTCCGGCCGTGTGCCAACGACGAGTGCGCCCTGTTCCTCCTCGACCGCAGCAAGCCCAACCGGGCCCGCTGGTGCTCGATGGCCACCTGCGGCAACCGGATGAAGGCCCGCCGGCACCATGAGCGCACCCGCTCGGACGCCGCCGTCCCCGGCGCCTGACGGTTCGAGCCACAGCGACCGCCCCGGCCCTGGTGTCCGGCGCTCGGCCGCAGTGGTGCGACGCGCACCCGGCCCACGTGCAGGGGAGGTGGCGGCCGGTCGTCAACTGATGCGCAGCCCGTCGAGCGCGGTCTGCAGGATCGGCCGCGAGTAGTCGAGGTCGCCGTGGATGGCACAGACGGCGATGACCATGTCCAGCACCTGCTCGATCGACAGGTCCGCGCGCACCTCACCGGCGTCCTGGGCTGCCGCGAGCAGCGGTCGGCCGGCGGCGATGACCCGCTCCCGACTGCGGTCCAGCACCGGACCGGGGCCCTCGTCCTGGGCCAGCAGCTCGACGGCGAGGTGGTGCTTGCTGGCGAAGAAGGCGGCGAACCGGTGCAGCCACCCGATCAGCGCGGCACCGGGCGCGCCACCACCGGCCGCCGCGGCGGCCGCGACCACGTCGTCCACCTGGTCCCGGTAGAGCGCCTCGAGGAGGTCCCGCCTCGCCGGGAAGTTGCGGTACAGCGTGGCCATCCCGACACCGGCGCGGCGGGCGATCTCGGCCATCGACAGCGGGGCACCCTTCTCGGCGAATCCGGCGCGGGCCGCCTCGAGGACCTTGTCGCGGTTGCGCTCGGCATCGGCCCGCCGGACGGGCGGGCGCGGCTTCTCGTCGGACATGGCTCCCCAAGTGGACAGGTTCTCCGGTACGGTAGTGGAGAGGCTGTCCACTACGGGCGGTCATCGTAACCAGCCACGAGGAGCCCGCCATGGAACAGCGACCCCTGGGACGGACCGGCATGTCCGTCAGCCAGCTCTGCCTCGGCGCGATGATGTTCGGCGCCGTCGGCAACCCCGACCCCGACGAGGGCGTGCGGATCGTCCACCGCGCGCTCGACGCCGGCATCACCTTCATCGACACCGCGGACGTCTACTCCGGCGGCGAGTCCGAGGAGGTGGTCGGCAAGGCGCTGGCCGGACGGCGCGACGGCGTCGTCCTCGCCACCAAGGTCGGCCTGCCGTTCGGACAGGACCCCAACCAGCGCGGCATGTCCCGGCGGTGGATCACCGAGGCCGTGGAGAACTCACTGCGCCGCCTCGGCACCGACTGGATCGACCTCTACCAGGTGCACCGCCTCGACCCGGACACCGACGTCGACGAGGCCCTCGGCGCGCTGTCCGACCTGGTGCACGCCGGCAAGATCCGCGCGTTCGGCGCCTCGACGGTGCCGGCCTCGGAGATCGTCGAGGCGCAGTGGACCGCCGAGCGCCGGGGCCGCGAGCGGTTCCGCACCGAGCAGCCGCCGTACTCGGTGCTCACCCGCGCCGTCGAGGTCGACGTCCTGCCCACCTGCCAGCGGTACGGGATGGGCGTGCTCAGCTACAGCCCGCTGGCCGGCGGCTGGCTGTCGGGCAAGTACCGGAAGGGCCAGGACGTCAGTGGCCCCGGTTCGGTGGGCCGGGCGCAGCGGTTCCCGGGCGTCTACGACGCCGCGAACCCGGCCAACGCCGCCAAGCTCGACGCCGCCGACGCGCTGGGCGCGCTCGCCGACGAGGCCGGGCTGTCGCTGGTACAGCTGGCGGTGGCGTTCGTCGTCCGGCACCCGGCGGTCACCTCGGCGATCGTCGGACCGCGCACGATGGAGCACCTGGAGTCCTACCTGGCCGCCGACGGGGTCGAGCTCTCGGCCGACGTACTCGACCGCATCGACGCGATCGTCCCGCCCGGGCACACGGTCAACGTCGGCGACAACATGTGGTCGACGCCCGCGCTGAGCCCCACCGCCCGCCGCCGGTAGCCAGTGGCCGGGGTCAGTCCAGGACGGCGGTGACCTCCACCTCGACGAAGAAGTCGGGGTCGAAGAGCACCGACACGCCGATCAGCGACGCCGGCGCGGCCGGGGTGACGCCCAGCTCCGCCGATGCCCGGGCCACCCCGTCGAGGAAGGCGGGCATCCTGTCCAGCGTCCAGTCGACGACGTAGACGGTCATCTTCGCGACGTCGGCGAAGGAGGCGCCGACCTCGGCCAGCGCGGTCCCGGCGTTGCGGTAGGCCTGCGCGACCTGGGCGGCGAAGTCGCCGACGCCGACCTTCTCCCCCGCGGCGTCGACGGCGACCTGTCCGGCGACGAAGACCATCCGCGAGCCGGTCGCCACCGAGACCTGGTGGTAGACGTCGGGGGCCGGCAGTCCGCTCGGGTTGACCAGGGTGATCGCCATGCTGACTCCTCATCCGCGCGGCCCGGCGGATCCGGGCTCGCGCTGAACATAGCAGCGTTATGGCATGTAGTGTCCAGCTCGTGGCCCGCCCGAAGGACCCGGCGGTCCGCACCCTGCTCATCGAGCGGGCAGCCGCGATGCTGCGGGCGCGCGAGCCGATCACCCTGCGCTCCCTGGTCGCCGGCACCGGGGTCTCGACGATGGCCGTCTACACGCACTTCGAGGGCATGGACGGTCTCTGGCAGGCGCTGCGCCAGGAGGGCTTCACCCGACTGGGCACCCGGCTCACGACCGTGCCGGTGTCCGACGACCCGGTCCGCGACCTCGCCGCCCTGGCCGCGGCCTACCTGGACAACGCCCTCACCCACCCCGACCTCTACCGGGTGATGTTCGACGCCAGCGTCGACCTGGAGGACCTGCCGGCCGCCGACGCCACCCTGGAGCACCTGGTCCAGGCCGCTCGCCGAGGCCGGGACGCCGGGCGGTTCCGTGCCGACGTCGTCCCGCTGGAGCTGGCCATCCAGAGCTGGACGATCGGCCACGGGCTGGTCTCGCTGGTCGCCACCGGACCGCTCCCGCGGGAGACCCTCGATCACGGCCCGTTCATGCTCCGCGCGCTGTTCACCGCCTGCGGCGACGACCCCGACCGCTGCCGCGCCTCGGTCGAGCAGGGTTGGCACCGGCCGGCCCCGGACGACGAGCGGTCACGCCCGGCCTGACGCCACCCCGCGCGCGGAGGTCCACCCCTGCACACGGAGCCGGTCGAAGCCGTCGAGCAGCAGGTCGAGGGCGAACTCGAACTCGAACTGCTCGTCGCAGCCGGTGCCCACGCCGGACAGGTCACCGCCGGCCGCCGCCACGGCGATCTCCAGGATGTGCGGGTACTCCTCGGCGAACCGCGCCGCCAGCGCCTGCTGCTCCTCGGCCGACGGCGGCGTGGTGGCGGCAACCGGCGGCTCGTCGAACAGCTCGGGGCTGAACCCCCAGATCCGGTTGCCCAGCGCGTGCATCACGTGGTGGGTGAGGTCGGCGGAGAACCCGCCGCGGCGGAACGTCCCGGCCAGCGAGTCCATGTAGCCGAGCACCGCCGGCGTCCGGTGGGTCCGCGACTCGATCGCCTGCCGGGCCCACGGGTGCCGCAGCACCGCGCGCCGCGCGGAGAGCACCCGCGCCCGCACCGCGGCCTGCCAGTCCAGGGCGGGGTCGGCCGGCTCGATCTCGCCGAGGACGACGTCGACCATGCCGTCGAGCAGCTGGTCCTTGTTCCCCACGTGCTTGTACAGCGCCATCGGGACGACCCCGAGCTCCTGGGCCAGCCGCCGCATGCTCACCGCGTCGATGCCCACCGCGTCGGCGAGCTCCACCGCGGCGCGCAGCACGCGATCGGTGCTCAGCGGCGCTCGCCGCCCCGGAGGAGCCATGCGCGGAACCTACCTCGTTGACAGGTGTACGGCGTACACCTAGCGTCCCGGTCATGAGGTGTACGCCGTACACCCATCGGTGAGAGGAGAGCGCCATGGCAACCAGCAGCGCGAGCAGGCGCCAGTGGTGGGTCGCCGCAGGGCTCGTCCTGCTCAGCCTGGTCCCGGTGCTCGCCGGGGCGGTCCGGGTCGCCGAGCTGGCCGGCGACCCGGCCGTGACCGCCGCCAACGCCCGGTTCGTCGCCTCACCGGGACCCCTCGTGGCGCACATCGTGAGCGCGACCCTGTACTCGCTGCTGGGGGCGTTCCAGTTCGTCCCCCACATCCGCCGCCGCCGGCCCGGGTGGCACCGAGCCGCGGGACGTGTCCTCGTCCCCGCCGGGCTCGTGGCGGCACTGTCCGGCCTGTGGATGACGCTGGTCTATGCACGACCACCGGCGGACGACGTGCTGCTGACCCCGATCCGGCTGTTCTTCGGCGTCGCGATGGCCGGCTGCATCGTGCTCGGCGTCCTCGCCATCCTGCGGCGGGACGTCCTGGCCCACCGCGCCTGGATGGCCCGCGGCTACGCGATCGGCCTCGGGGCCGGCACGCAGGTGCTCACCCACCTGCCCTGGGTGCTGCTGGGCGGCGAGCCCGGCGGCACCGGCCGGGTCGTGGCGATGCTGGCCGGCTGGGTGATCAACCTGGCCGTGGTCGAATGGGCGCTGCGACGCCGGGCGGCCGCGCCGCCCCGCGCGCCCCGCGCGCCCCGCGCGCCCGCCGCCGCTCGCGCCTGAGCCGGAACGCGGCGGGGACGCGGCGACGGCCGGGAGCCGGCGAACCGGTTCCCGACCGTCGCCGGTGGACTGCCGTCACTGCACCGGGCGCCGCCTGCTGAACACCCAGCCCGCGACCAGCGCGGCGACCACCCAGCCGCCCAGCGTCAGCAGCGAGGCCACCTCGGCGTCACCGCGGGCGAACCGGAGCACCGCCTGCTGCGGGTCGACGGCGTCGGCGATCTGCGCGTCCCAGGCCCGGATGATCTGCACCAGGCCGAGGATGGTCAGGTAGAGGCCGGTCAGCGCGGCCGGGGTGTTCGCGGTCGCGGCGCCGACGCCCACCCCGATCAGCGCGAACGCCGCCCCGGCGCCCACTGCGGTCAGCGCGGCCTGGGCGGCGCCGTCCCAGGACACGCCCGGGTCGGCCAGCACGGCCAGGATCAGCCACGACGCCCCCATCGAGACGGCGGTCAAGGCCGCGCCGAGCAGCGCCGTCGCGACGGTCTTCGCCGCGAGCACCCGGCCGCGCTGCGGCACCAGCAGGTAGGTGGTCTGTGCGGTCCGGTGCGTCCACTCACCGGCGGTGCTCAGCACCCCCATGGCGAGCAGCAGCAGGCCGGTCATGATGCCCGCCACGGCGAACGGGCCGGCCACGGAGGGGAAGGCATCGTCGCTGGCCTCCAGCAGGCCCATCCCGGCCGGCCCGGCCAGCCCGGCGGCGAGGGCGAGCATCCGGCCGGAGCGGGTGGTCAGGGTCTTGCGCACCTCGAGGCCGACGAGCGTCGGCAGCGAGGCGCGGGTCGGACGGACGGCGGGCCGTGCCGGAGCGGCAGTGTCGAGGGTCATGGTGTTCGAGCTCGTGGTCATGTCGGGGCTCCTCAGTGCTCAGCGGGGGTGTGGGCAGCTCCGGAGTCGTCCGTGAGCTGGAAGAACAGGTGCTCGAGGCCGCGCTGCACGGGATGCAGGTCGATCAGCGCGACCCCGGCCTCGGCCGCGATGGCGCCGATGGTGGCGGGCTCGGCACCGTCCACGACCAGCACGCCGTCGTCCTGGCGTTCCACGTGGAACTCCCGGGCCCGCAGCGCGTCGGCCAGTCCGCGGGGGTCGACCGACCGCACCGCGGTGCCGCTGGCGCCCAGCAGCGAGCCGACCGGGCCGTCGGCCACGATCCGCCCGCCGCCGATCACCAGCAGCCGGTCGACGGTGTGCTCGACTTCGCCGAGCAGGTGCGAGGAGAGCAGCACCGTGCCGCCGTTCTCCGCGTAGCTGCGCAGCAGTGCCCGCAACCAGCGGATGCCCTCCGGGTCCAGGCCGTTGGCGGGCTCGTCGAACACCAGCACCGGCGGAACGGTGAGCAGCGCGCCGGCGATGCCGAGCCGCTGCCGCATCCCCAGCGAGTAGCCGCCCACCGGCCGGCGGGCGGCGTCGGCGAGGCCGACGAGCTCCAGCACCTCGTCGACCCGGCGGGAGCCGACGCCGACGGCGATGGCGTGCAGCCCGAGGTGCGCCCGGCCGGTGCGGCCGGGGTGCACGGCCGAGGCGTCGAGCAGGGTGCCGACGACGGCGCCCGGGTTGGGCAGGTCGGCGTAGGGCCGGCCGTCGATCGTCGCCGTGCCCGCGGTCGCCGGGATCAGCCCGGTCATCATCCGCATCGTGGTGGTCTTGCCGGCACCGTTCGGGCCGAGGAAGCCGGTCACGGTGCCGGGCTCGAGGGTGAAGCTGACGTCGTCGACGACGGTGCGTGCGCCGTAGCGCTTGGTCAGTCCGCTGACCGAGATCATGGGTGCCTCCGGGGTTCGGTGTGGTGTCCCCAATCTGCGGTGGACCCACTGGTCAGCGCGTCGGCCGGAGGCCGCGGCCTCGTGCACCGGACGGTGCGACCCGGTCATCCGGAAGAGGACGTCGGCAGTCGACCCGCGGGTGACCCGCAGCTCGCCGGACAGGACCTACGCTCCGGCCCATGGGGGTCCGCGAGCGCACCTGGCCGGGGCTCACCGCCCGCGGCATCGCGCTGGAGGCCGGCCTCGCCGTGCTGGGCGTGGTGATGATCGTCAGCGGCTTCGGCACCCTCGCGCCCCCGTCGCTGGACCTGGGCGCCGTCGTCGTGGCCACCGCGCTGATGGCCCTCGGGTTGTTCCTCTTCCGCCGCACCCAGCCCGCGGTCCCCTTCGCGGTGTGCGCCGTGTCGGCCGCGCTCGGCTTCTCCCCCACCGGGCCCTGGCTGCTGGCCAGCTACGCCGTCGGCCGCTACAGCGACTCCTGGTGGGTCCGGGGTGGGGTGGGGATGGGTGGGGCCGTGGCGATCGCCGTCGCCGCGGACCCGGTCACGGTCGGGGGCTGGACGGTCGTCGCCGCCGCGACCGGGGCGATCGTCGCCCTCCCCGCCGCCCTGGGGATCTGGCAGCGGACCCGCGAGCAGCTGCTGGGGGTGCTGCGCGAGCGCGCCGAGCGGGCCGAGGCCGAGCGGGAGCTGCTCGCCCGCGACGCCGTCCTCTTCGAGCGCACCCGGATCGCCCGGGAGATGCACGACGCCGTCGGGCACCGGGTGAGCCTGATGGTGCTGCAGGCCGGCGCGATCGAGCTGGCCGCGCGCGACGCCGACCGGGTCGAGCAGCTCGCCGGGCAGGTGCAGACCGCCGGGCGGCGCGCGCTGGTCGAGCTGCGTCAGATGGTCGGCGTGCTCCGCGCCGGGGACGTCGACGAGGACGCACCCCTGGGCCCACAGCCGGGCCTGGAGGACCTGCCCCGGCTGGTCGACCAGGCGCGGGAGGCGGGCATGGAGCTGACCCTGACCGGCGCCACCGACCCCGCCTCGCATCGCGCCGTCGACCCCGCGGTGGGCCGGGCCGCCTACCGGATCGCGCAGGAGGCGCTGACCAACGCGGGCAAGCACGCCCCCGGCGCCCGCGTGCAGGTGAGCGTGGAGTGCCGCCCCGAGGAGCTGCACCTGCGGGTGGTCAACGGCGCGCCGGCCCGCCCCGCCGAGCCGGTGCCCGGTGACGGGTACGGCCTGGTGGGGTTGGGTGAGCGGGTGCGCACGCTCGGCGGCCGGCTCACGGCCGAACACCGGTTGGACGGCGGGTTCGTGGTCGAGGCGGTGCTGCCGGCGTGATCGGCGACCCGGTCCGAGTGCTGCTCGTGGACGACGAGGAACTGGTGCGCTTCGGCCTGCGCACGGTGCTGGAGTCCTCTGGCGGCTTCGAGGTCGTCGGGGAGGCCGGGGACGGCGCCGCCGGTGTGCGGGCGGCGCGGGAGCTGCGGCCCGACGTCGTGCTGATCGACGTCCGGATGCCGGTGCTGGACGGGCTCGCGGCGACCGAGCAGATCCTGGCGCTGCCCCAGTCGCCACAGGTCGCCGTGCTCACCACCTTCCACCAGGACGAGTACGTGTACGCCGCGCTCGCCGCCGGTGCGGCCGGCTTCCTGCTCAAGGACACCCCGCCCCGGGAGATCGCTGCCGCGGTGCGGGCGGTCGCCGACGGGACGGCGACGCTGTCTCCGGCGGTCACCACGACACTGATCGACTCCTACGTCCGCCGCCGGTCCGCACCCCGACGCGCCGAGGCGCTGCGGCGGGTCGAGACGCTGACGGACCGGGAGCGGGAGGTGCTGGCGCTGCTGGGCCGCGGCGACTCGAACGCCGAGGTGGCCGGGCGGCTGTTCGTCAGCGAGGCGACGGTGAAGACCTACGTGTCCCGGTTGCTCACCAAGCTGGACCTGGCCAACCGCACCCAGGCGGCGATCCTCGCCCACGAGGCCGGGCTGCTGGAGGACTGAGCCGGGCTGCCGATCCCCCTCAGCTGCGGCTCTGCGCCCGCCGGCCGGCGACGACCAGCCCGACGCCGACGACGAGGAAGCCGGTGGCGACGCCCCACTGACCGGAGCGGTCGGGCAGTCCGACGCCCCACAGGACCAGCTCGACGGCGCCGAGCACCAGCAGCAGACCGAACTCCGTCCGGCCGCGGGACGACCGGGGCTCCCTCGTCGGCCCCGCGGGCACCCTCCGACTGGAGACGACGAACAGCACCCCCGCCGCGACCAGCAACCCAGCGCCCACCAGCCGAGCGGTGCTGGAGGCGTCGCCGGACAGCAGCACGGCCAGCAGGACCATCCCGGCGGCCGCCAGGGAGATCCCGACGACCAGGTGGTCGGCACGTCGACTCACGAGGACTCCTCTCGGGGGGGGTGAGCGCACGCTATCGAGGTCGCCGCACATGTCTTCAGAAGGCCGTGACGAACCGGTTCCGGGGCGGGCCGAGGCTGCCGATGAGGTCGACATGAGCATCCACGCTGCTGCCGAGCACACCGCCACCACGGACGTGCAGGCCATCGAGGAGATGGCCACCGCCGTCCTGGCGTCCATCGCGCGCATCCACGCCGACGGCCTGGTCGCCGTCGCCACCATCGCGGAGGACCCGGCATCGGTCCGGATGCCGCTGCCCGAGGCGGCAGCCCCGGTGGCCGAGCCGGTCGTCGACGTCGCGCCCGAGGAGGCCGAGCCCGAGCCCGAGCCGGTCCAGCTGATCCGTGCGGCGCCGCCGCTGCCGCCCCGCGGCCGGCACCTGGCCGAGGCCCTGACCGACCAGCTCCCCGCCCAGCACGCCGCCTGACCGGCGGACAGCGCCGGCCCCTCCACGAAGCCGTCGCCGGTGAAGGACACCCGGTCGCCCGGGCTGACGTCCACCGGGGACTCCCCGGGCGCGGTCAGCCGCACGACGCCGGCGTCCACCGTCACCGGATCGAGACCTGGCGGGCCCGGTGCCGCAGCCGCCCGGGCCCACTGTCAGGCCTGGGCGGCCGCCGCGCCCAGTGAGAGCAGGGCGTCGTCCACCCGGTCCAGTGCGGCCGGCGTCGTCGTCGCGTGCACGCTCAGCCGCACCCGCTCGCCGTGCCGGGTGCAGGTGACCCCGGCCCGGCCCAGCGCGGCGTGCAGCTCCGCGCCGTCCACCCCCGGCACCCGGAACGCCACGATCCCGGCCCGCTCCGCCGGCTCCCGGGCCGACGTCACCACCACGGCCCGCCGGTCCAGCAGCTCCAGCAGCTCCTCGACCCGTGCGGAGATCCGGCCGGCGACGGCGCCCACCCCGGCGGATTCCAGCAGCTCCAACCCCGCAGCCAGGCACGCCTGCGCGACGGGGCTGGTGTTGGTGGTGCCGAACCGGGCCGCGCCGGCAGCCAGCGGGTGCTCCTCGCCGTCGTAGTCGGTGGCGTCCTGCACCGCGGTCCAGCCGGCCAGCAGCGGGTCCAGCCGCTTCAGCGCCCGGTCGGACACCGCGACCACCCCGGTGCTCCAGCCGCTGCGCAGCCACTTCTGCCCACCGGCGACCAGCACGTCGGCCGCCGTCCAGTCGACGTCGACCGCGCCGAGGCCCTGGATCGCGTCCACGACCAGCAGCCGCTCCCCCAGCACCTCACGCAACCCGGGCAGGTCGGCCCGGAAGCCGGTGGCGAAGTCGACCGCGCTGACCACCAGCGCCGCCGCGTCCGGGGCGGCCCGGACGGCGTCCGGCGTCACCGGCCCGGCCGGCAGCGGGACGACGTCCAGCCGCCCGGCCGACTCCGCCCGCCACCAGGGGTAGAGGTTGGCCGGGAACTCCGCCGGGCTGACCAGCACCGGCCCGTGCACCGCGAACGCCGCCTGGAACAGCCCGGCCGAGGTGCTCGGCGAGTAGGCGACGTTGCCCGGCGGGAAGCCGAGCAACCGGGACGCCGCGGCCAGCGCCCGGCCCTCGGCGCCCATCAGCTCGTCGACGGTGCCCAGCCCCGCGGCCGACACCGCGGCCAGCGCCGCGGTGCCGGCCTCGACCACCGGCCGGGACGGCGGGCCGACCCGGGCGAAGTCCAGGTAGCCCTCCTCCTCGGCGAAGGCGGACAGGTAGGCAGGGTTCACGCGGTCACCCGCGCCAGGAACGCACGGGTGCGCTCGTGCTGCGGCGCGCCGATCACCTGCTCCGGCGGCCCCTCCTCGACCACCACCCCGCCGGCCATGAAGACGACGTGGTCGGCGACCTCGCGGGCGAAGGAGATCTCGTGGGTCACCACGATCATCGTCATCCCCTCCTGCGCCAGCTCGGTCATCACCGCCAGCACCTCCCCGACCAGCTCGGGGTCCAGCGCGCTCGTCGGCTCGTCGAACAGCAGCAGCTTGGGCCGCATCGCCAGCGCCCGGGCGATCGCCACCCGCTGCTGCTGCCCGCCGGAGAGCCGGTCGGGGTAGGTGTCGACCTTGTCGCCGAGCCCCACCCGCTCCAGCAGCTCCCGGGCGTAGGCCTCCGCCTCGCGCCGCGGGACGCCGCGCACCTGCACCGGCCCCTCGGTCACGTTGGCCAGCACGGTGCGGTGCGGGAAGAGGTTGAACCGCTGGAACACCATGCCGATCTCCGCGCGCTGCCGGGCGACGTCCTTCTCCCGCAGCTCGTGCAGCCGGTCGCCGTCGTGCCGGAAGCCGATCGGCACGCCGTCCACCCAGATCTCGCCGCCGTCGGCGGCCTCGAGGTGGTTCACGCAGCGCAGCAGCGTGCTCTTGCCCGCACCCGAGGCACCGAGCAGGACGACGACCTGCCCGCGCCGCACCGTCAGGTCGACGCCGCGGAGCACCTCCAGCGAGCCGTAGTGCTTGCGCAGCCCACGGGCCCGGACGAGCACCTCGCCCTGCGCCGCCCCCTCGATCGCCACGGCGCTCACCGGGAGCTCCGCATGAACGGCGGGGTGCGCAGCGAGCCGCCGACCTTGGCCCACACCGACCCGCGGGTGCCCGTGGGCCGGATCGAGGCGTTGTAGTGCCGTTCCAGGTAGTACTGCCCGACGTTGGCCACGCTCACCACCACCATGTACCAGACGGCCACGGCCAGCAGCGTCTCCATGACCGCGAGGCTGCGGCTGGAGAGCGCGTTGGCTGCGTGGATGAGCTCGGTGAAGCCGATGACCGAGGCGATCGACGTCCCCTTGAGCATGTTGATGAAGTCGTTGCCGGTCGGCGGGATGATCACCCGCATCGCCTGCGGCAGCACCACCCGGCTCAGCACCTTCGCCGGCGACATCCCGATCGACTTCGCCGCCTCGGTCTGCCCCCGGTCCACGCTGGTGAGCCCGGCCCGGACGATCTCGGCCATGTAGGCGCTCTCGTTGAGCCCCAGCCCCAGCAGCGCGGCCAGGAAGCCGGTCATGATCACGTTCGCCGGCTGGTCGAGCAGGTAGGCGTCGGTGAACGGGATCGGGATGGAGAAGGTCGGGAAGACCAGCGCGATGTTGTACCAGAGCAGGATCTGCAGCAGCACCGGCAGACCGCGGAACACCCAGATGTAGGCCCAGGAGACCCAGCGCAGCACCGGGTTGGCCGAGGTCCGCATCAGCGCCACGACCGTGCCGATGACGATCGCCCCGGCCTGGGCGATCACCGCCAGCACGATGGTGTCGACCAGCCCCTCCAGGATCACGTCCTGGGTGAGCAGCGCCGGGATGCTGGCGTAGTCGATGTCGCCCCGCGAGATCGCCTGGAACAGCAAGCCCAGCACGGCGAGGACGGCCAGCCCGGCGACCACGCGCCCCCAGTGCCGGATCCGCACCTGGGGCAGCAGCTCGCCGTCCCCCGGTGCGTCGACCGGCCTGGTCAGCGCCGCGCCGGCGCGGTCAGCCACCGTTGACGGTCGCCTGGTCGACCGCGCCGGAGGTGACGTCCCACGCCTCGAGGATCTCGCCGTAGGTGCCGTCGTCGATCAGCGACTGCAGCGCCTGCTGGATGGCGTCGCGCAGCGCGGCGTCGTCCTTGTTGAGCCCGATGCCGTACGGGCCGCCGTTGATCGGGTCCTGGTCGACGGTCTCGAAGTACTCGCCGTCGCCGGCGGTCTGGGAGATGTAGACGGCGGTGGGCAGGTCGTTGAGGATCGCGTCGACCCGGCCGGTGCGCAGCTGCGTCTGGTTCTGCGAGTCGCTCGGGGTCGCGGTGACCGCCAGCGGCTCCTCGCCGTTCGCCTCGCACTCGGCGGACTGCTCGGCGGCGAAGTCCTCCTGCGTCGTCCCCTGGACGACGGCGATCGCCTGGCCGCACAGGTCGGCGCTGGCCTCGATCCCCGCGGGGTTGCCCTTCTGCACCATGATCGTGATGCCCGACTCGAAGTAGTCGACGAAGTCGATCGACTCCTGCCGCTCCGGGGTGTCGTTCATCCCGGCGATCGTGGCGTCGACCCGACCGGTCTGCAGGCCGGTGATCAGCGAGTCGAAGGCCATGTCGGAGTACTCGACGTCCAGGCCCAGCTTGTTGCCGATCGCGGTGATGATGTCGACCTCGAAGCCGACCGGGGTCGACCCGTCCTCGGCGTAGAAGTTGTTCGGCGGCGACTGCACGTTCGACCCGATCGACAGCGAGGCCAGGTCCGCCGGGAGGCCCTCGGCCAGGGCGGCGTCCTCGCTGACCCCGCCGACGATGTCGCTGGTGTCGGGCACCGCGGAGTCGGTGGAGCCCTCGGCGGCCGGCTCGGCGGCCGCGGACTCGTCGTCGCCCCCACCGCAGCCGGCCAGCAGCAGGGCGGTGGTGAGCGCGACCGGGACGGCGGCGCGGACGGAGAGGCGGGTGCGGGACATGGGCTGCTCCTGGAGGTCGGGACGGGCGGTCATCGGTCGTTCCTGACGGGTGGTGCGGACGCGCCGTCCGGCGGCGGACTGGACCGCCGGACGACGAGACGGGTGGGGACGACGACCGAGCGGGGCGGCAGGGTCGGCGTGGCGAGCCGCTCGAACAGCAGGTCGACCGCGGCCGAGCCGATGCCGGCGGCGTCCTGGGCGACCGTGGTGAGCGGCGGGTCGAGGAGGTCGGCGAGGTCGAGCTCGTCGAAGCCGACGTGCGCGGGGCGCGGTCCGGTGCGCGCGTGCAGGTGGTGCAGCAGGGCGACGCTGGCCCGGTTGTTGCCGGTCACCACGGCGGTGACCCCGGCCGCGGCCCAACCCGACACCGCGGCGGCGATGCGCTCGGGGATCAGCACGCCGAGCGACACCAGGTCCTCGGTGCGGAGGCCGCGCTCGGCGCAGGCGGCGAGGAAGCCGTCGCGGCGCTGGCGGGAGGTCCAGAACCGCTCGTCGTCGCCGAGGTAGGCGATCGACCGGTGCCCGCGCTCGGCGAGGTGGTGCACGGCCTGGGCGATGCCGCCGGCGTTGTCCGACAGCACCTCGTCGGTGCCGTGGTCGGCGCTGGGCCGGTCGAGCAGCACCGCCGGGACGTCGGGCGGCAGATTGGCGGTGAGCACCTCGTCGCCGACCAGGTTCGGGGCGATGAGCAGGCCGTCGACCCGGCGCGCGGCGAAGGCCTGCACCAGCCGGCCGGCGCGCTCGGCGTCCCCGTCGGCGGAGCCGGTGAGCAGCAGGTACCCGTGCTCGCGGGCCCGGCGCTCCACGCCCGCGGTGAGCGCGGCGTAGAACGGGCCGGCGAGGTCCTCGAGGACCAGGCCGATGCTCGCGGTGCTGGTGCCGCGGCGCAGGTGGCTGGCGCCGTCGTGCCGGCGGAAGCCCAGCTCGGCGATGGCCCGCTGCACCCGCTCGATCGTCTCTGGACGGACGCCGGGCTCGGCGTTGACCACCCGGCTGACGGTCTTCTGCGAGGTGCCGGCGGCGCGGGCGACGTCGACCATCGTGGGCAGCCGGCCGAGCGTCCGACCAGCGCCCGGACCTGCGGCAACGTCCGATGACAACGTAGTCATCGACTCGTCGGGCGGTCCCGATGACAACGTAGTCATACAGGGGATCGTCAGGGTGACGACGACCACATGTCAAGGGCCTGAACGGTCCACAACAGTTCCGTGACCGCGTGGCCCCCCGGGCTGCCGTTGTGCGCTGGTCGCCGGTCCGCCCCGCGGGAAGCGACGACCAGCGCACAACCCCGGCGAGCGTCAGCCCCGGGGCAGGGCTCGGCCGTCGGGGAGCGTGCGGCCGCTCAGCAGGGCGACCAGGTGGCCGCTGTCCGCGCGGACGACCTCGCCGTCCCCCCAGCTCCAGGTGGTCTCCGCCGCCTCCAGCCGGAGGCCGGTCAGGTCGATCCCGAAGTAGGCGCCGTCCGCCGCGGTGAGCTGGTCGAGGACGGCGAGCACGCCCTCGGCCGGGGCGACCGGCGGTCGGCCGAGGGCGACGGTCACGTCGAGGGAGTGGATCACGGCGTGGCTGAGCGCACCGGCCGCGCCACCACCCGGCGGCTGCCAGCCGTGCAGCACCGGCGAACGCAGCGCGGCCACGAGCTCGGCGTCCGGCAGGGACGCGTCCCGGGCCGCCACGGTGTCGGAGAGCCGGGTGAAGTCCCCGCCGGCCGCCGCCATCTCGGCACCGAACTGCTCGGCCGACAGCCGCGCCGGCATGGTCACGTGCGCCACCACGTGCCTGACCTGCCAGCCCGCGCAGAGCGAGGGGGCGTCCCAGGCCCCGGCCGGCCCGGCGGCCAGCAGGTCGGCGAGCCCGTCGTACGTCCTCGCCGTCCAGGACTGCAGGTCACGCGCGTTCCCGGTCATCTCGATGCCTCTCCCTCGCCCACGCTCGGCGGACGCCCGTCCGGGCGCCTCACCACCGAAGACGTCCGCCGGCGCCAGGACTCATCGCCCACGGCGCCGGCGGCCCGGCTCAGCTCTGGCTGAGCTGCAGGGTCGGGTAGTCGGTGTAGCCCTCGGCACCCGCGGCGTAGAACGTGGCCGGGTTCGGCTCGTTCTCCGGGTGCTCACCGGCCCAGCGCTCGACCAGGTCGGGGTTGGCGAGGACCGCGCGACCGACGGCCACGGCCTCCGCGTGGGCGGCCTCGATCAGCTCGACGGCCTCGGCGCGGGTGGTCACCGTGCCGAAGCCGCTGTTGGCGATGAGCGGGCCGTCGAAGCGGCGGCGCAGCTCCTGCACCAGCTCCCCGGCCGGCTCGGCGTGCAGCACCGAGAGGTAGGCCAGGCCCAGCGGGCGCAGCGCGTCGATCAGCGTGCCGTAGGTGGCCCGGACGTCGTCCCGGTCGGTCTCCAGCGCGCCCTGGATGTTGTGCTCGGGCGAGATGCGCAGGCCGACCTTGCCGGCACCCACGGCCTCGGTGACCGCGGTGACGACCTCGACCACGAACCGGGCGCGGGCCTCCGGGGAGCCGCCGTACACGTCGTCCCGCTGGTTGGACGCCGGGGACAGGAACTCGTGCAGCAGGTACCCGTTGGCGCCGTGCACCTCGACGCCGTCCAGGCCGGCCTCGACGGCCCGGCGGGCGGCGGCGACGAAGTCGTCGCGGACCTCGCGGGCCTCCTCGACGGTGAGCGCGTGCGGCACGGGGTAGGCCTGCTTGCCCTGCTCGGTGTGGCCGGCGCCGTCGATCGCGATGGCGCTGGGCGCCTCGACCCGGCGGCCGCCGTTGACGTCGGGGTGGGTCACCCGGCCGGCGTGCATCAACTGCATGACGATGCGGCCGCCGCGGGCGTGCACCGCCTCGGCGACGCGGCGCCAACCGGCCACCTGCTCGTCGGTGACGATGCCGGGCTGGCCGACGAAGCCCTGAGACTCGAAGCGGGGGTACGTGCCCTCGGTGATGATCAGGCCCACGCCGGCCCGCTGCGCGTAGTGCTCGACGACCAGGTCGCCGGGGACGCCGGAGGCGCCGGACCGCATGCGGGTGAGCGGCGCCATGACGACGCGGTTGGCGAGCTCGAGGTCGCCGAGCGTGACGGGGGAGAACAGGTCCATGCCAGGCCGAAGGCCGTCGCCGGCAGCGACCATTCCCCACTGCGTTGTGCATCACTGACCTCGGGACACAACCGGTGCCGGACGCGCTCGCACCGCCCGACCGCTGGCGGCCGTTGCCGAGTGACAGCTGATCGGGCATTCCCCGGCACGGAAGCCCGGTCAGCTGTCACTCGGCGGAGGCGCCTCCCCGCCGATCGCTCAGTCGCTGTGCCGCGCGCCGACCACCGCGACCGCCAGCAGGCCGCCGAGCAGCCAGAACGCCGCGGAGACCCCGGCCGTCCCGGCCAGCAGCCCGGCCGCCGCCGGGGTGCCGACCAGCCCGACCCGGTTGCCCACCAGCCGCAGCGCCAGCGCGGTGCCGCGGGCGTCGTCGGGGACGGCCCGGATGATCAGCGTCATCAGCAGCGGCTGGCCCACGCCGAGCAGGAACCCGATCAGCGCCAGCAGTGCGCCGAGCGCCCAGACGTTGCCGGTGGCCGGGAGGAACGCGACGGCGATGCCCGAGCCGACGGTGCTCAGCACCACCAGCCGGGCCCGGCCGACCCGGACCAGCATCGACTGCACCAGCACCCGGGAGGCCACGGTGGCGCCGGCGCGGACGCTGAGCAGCACCCCGACCACCGCCGGGGAGATGCCGCGGTTCTCCCCGAGCAGCGGCAGGTAGGCGGTCAGCAGGTCGACCGCGGCAGCCAGCACCAGGCTGGCGAAGATCCCGGAGCGCACCGGCGGCCGGCCGAGCAGCCGGAAGGCCGACGTCCGGCCGGTCGGCCGGGACGCGGCCGCCGGGAACCGTCGCCCGGCGGCCAGCCACCAGGACGCCGGCAGCGCGAGCGCGCACAACGCGGCGGAGAGCACCAGCGCGCGGGCGGTTCCGGTGGACAGCTCCCCCGGCGCGGTGGCCAGCACGGCTCCGGCCAGCGCCGGCCCGACCAGCTGCCCGGCGGAGACGACCGCGGTGAACAGCCCGAACCCGGAGTCCAGCCGGTCCCCGGGCAGCCGGGCGACGACGTTCTCCCCGCCGACGATGCAGCCGAGGTTGCCCAGGCCGAGGACCACGTTGCCCAGCGCCACGGCCAGCAACGATCCGCTGGTGGCCAGCAGCACGCAGCCGACCACCAGCAACGCCACGCCGCTGACCAGGATCGGCTCCGGCCGCCAGCGGTCGGCCGCCCGGCCCAGCGGCAGCGCCACCACCATCGGCAGCAGCGCGAACGCCGCGGTGAGCAGGCCGATCTCGGTGGCCCCGGCGCCCAGGTCGATCGCCCGGTAGGCGGAGACCGGCCGGGCGACCGCGATGCCCGCCTGGATCAGCACCATCACACCCAGCAGCTGGAACAGCCACCGCGGCGCCCGCCCCGGAAGGGGACCGGTCATCGCCCCCGCCCCGGGCGCAGCCCTGTCGGCCCCGTCCCGGGTCCCGCCCCGAGCGTGCGCCGGGTGGGGAGGACGGGGCCCGCCATCAGTGGGACAGTCGCCGGCCGGTGCTGGTGGAGAAGACGTGCTCCTCGCCCGGCCGGATGCTCAGCCACACGTCGCCGCCCTTGGCCGGTGGGCGCCGGGCGTCGACGCGGGCCACGATCTGCGCGGTGTCGCCGCCGTGCAGGTGCTCGGCCAGCTGCTCGTCGGCGATCGTGGCGTAGACGAAGGCGTCGGAGCCCAGCTCCTCGACCAGGTCGACCTTGACCTTGAAGCCCTGCCCGGGCTCGGCCAGCTCCAGCGCCTCGGGCCGGAACCCGAGCGTGACGGACTGGTCCGCACCGGCGGCCGTCAGGGTCTCCCGCGGCAGCTCGACGACGATGTCCCCGAGCCGGGCGCCACCGTCGACCAGCGGCACCTCGGCCAGGTTCATCGCCGGGGAGCCGATGAAGCCGGCGACGAAGACGTTGGCCGGGCGGTCGTACATCTCCCGGGGGCTGGCCACCTGCTGGAGGACGCCGTCCTTGAGCACCGCGACCCGGTCGCCCATGGTCATGGCCTCCACCTGGTCGTGGGTGACGTAGACGGTGGTGATGCCCAGCCGACGCTGCAACGAGGCGATCTGGGTGCGGGTCTGCACGCGCAGCTTCGCGTCCAGGTTCGACAGCGGCTCGTCCATCAGGAACACCTGCGGCTTGCGCACGATCGCCCGCCCCATCGCGACCCGCTGCCGCTGGCCACCGGAGAGCGCCTTCGGCTTGCGGTCCAGGTAGGGCTCCAGGTCCAGCAACCGGGCCGCCTCGACGACCCGGGTGCGGCGCTCCTCCTTGCCCATCCCGGCGATCTTCAGCGCGAAGCCCATGTTGTCGGCGACGCTCATGTGCGGGTAGAGCGCGTAGTTCTGGAACACCATCGCGATGTCCCGGTCCTTCGGCTCGACGTCGGTGACGTCCTTGTCCCCGATCCGGATCGCGCCGCCGTCGACCTCCTCCAGGCCGGCGAGCATCCGCAGCGAGGTGGACTTCCCGCAGCCGGAGGGGCCGACGAGGACCAGGAACTCGCCGTCCTCGATCTGCAGCTCGAGCTGGTCGACCGCCGGCTTGTCGCTGCCGGGGTAGAGCCGGGTCGCCTTGTCGTAGGTGACCGATGCCATGGGGGAGCTCCCTCGCTCGTGCGCTGTCGCGCCTGTGACTGCCGTCACCGTACGGCAAGCGCTTTCCGAGATCAATGGTGTGTGGTGCACGCGCCGGCGGCTCAGCCGTCCAGCGCCTCCATCCGGTCGGTCGCGAAGACCAGCCCGTGGCCGGGGGCCGTCTGCGCCCGGAGCAGGCCGTCGGCGATGGTCACCCCGCTGGGCTGGGCGAGTGCACCCAGCGCCGCGAACGAGGCGTCCTCGACGTCCTCGACCATGGTGGTCAGCGGGAGGCACATCGCCAGCTGCCCGGAGACGTCCGGCAGCAGGTGCGGCGCCACCGGCACGCTCGCGGCCGCCGCGAGCTGGGCGATCCGGAGGAACGGGGTGATCCCGCCGACCCGCACCACGTTGGGCTGGATGACGTCGGCAGCCCCGGAGGCGAGCAGCGCGCGGTACTGGAACGCGGTGTAGACGTTCTCCCCCACCGCGATCGGCACGCCCAGCCCGGCGTCGTGCAGCCGGCCCAGCGCCGGCAGGTCGTCGGCGACCAGCGGCTCCTCGACCCAGTACAGGTCGAAGGGGGCCATCGCCCGGACCGCGCGCATCGCCGTCGGAAGGTCCCACCGCTGGTTGGCGTCGACCATCAGCCGGCGGTGCGGCCCGAGCGCCGCCCGGACGGCGGCCACCCGCTCGACGTCCTCGGCCAGGTCGGGGCGGCCCACCTTGATCTTCACCGCGGTGCAGCCGTCGGCGACCCAGCGCTCGGTCTGCGCGACCAGCTCCTCGAGGGAGTAGTGGAAGTTGACCCCGCTGCCGTAGACGGCGACCGACTCGCGCCGGCGGCCCAGGTGGTCGACCAGGCTCTGCCCGGCCGCCTTCGCGGCGAGGTCCCACAGCGCGGTGTCGACGGCGGCGATCGCCATCGTGGTCAGCCCGCCGCCGCCGGCCTCGTGCAGGTGCCACCAGAGCCGGTCCCAGACGACGCCGGGCTCCACCGGCCCGCCGACGACCACCGGGGCGACGTCGTGGTCGACCAGCGACTGCAGCGCGCGGGCCCCGATCGACGGCGTCCAGCTGAAGCCCGTGCCGGTGCGCCCGTCGCTGGTCTCCAGCTCGGTGACCAGCAGGTGCAGCGCCGGGACGTCGGCGCCCCACGGCCGGGCCAGCGGCAGCCGGAACAGCCGGCTGGACAGCCGGGTGACCGTGCTCATCGCAGCTCCGTGCGCCAGCTGCGGGACGCCGTCCAGCCCAGCAGCTGCTCGGCCTTGGCGGTGCTGAACGCCGGGCTCGTGCCGGTCAGGCCGGCCGCGAGCTCCGGGGCGACCCCGGAGAACTCCGGGAGCAGCTCGGCCAGCGGCGCCTCGGCCAGGGCGTCCTGGGCGCCGACGAAGAACACCTCGCCGTTGGGCACCTCGCCGGCCTTGCCCAGCAGGGTGTCCAGGAAGTCCGCGCAATCACGGGCGTCGACGTAGTTGAACAGCGAGACCGCGCCGTGCCGGGGGTCGGCGATCCGCTCGCGCACGGTGTGCCCCTGCTGGGTCGGCGCCCCCGCCCACTCCTCCGGCGCGATGACGAAGCACGGCCGGAACGCCGCCAGCCGCACCCGGTCGCCGTACTGGGCGGCGAACATCCGCATGGTCTGCTCGGCGGCCAGCTTGGACAGCCCGTAGGCGTTCCACGGCCGCGCCGGGTGCTCCTCGTCCAGCGGCAGGTACCGCGGCGTCCAGCCGGCCGGGCTGCCGTAGCCCATGACGGTGGGGCTGCTGGCGGTCACCACGGTGCCGACGCCGAGGTCGATGGCGGACTGCAGCACGTTGTAGGCCAGCGCGGTGTTGGTGGCGTGGATGACCGACTCGGGCCGGCTGAACGGGACGGCGATCGCCGCCAGGTGGACGACGGCGTCCGGCCGGTACCGGGCCATCACCCCGTACGCCTGGCCGAGGTCGGTCAGGTCGGCCGGGAAGGTCGCCGCGGCCTTCTCCAGCGGCGCGGCGGTGACGTCGACCGAGACCACCTCGTGGCCGGCGTCGGCCAGCCCGTCGACGACGCTGCGGCCCAGCCGGCCGGCACCGCCGGTGACCAGCACCCTCACGCCGA
The DNA here is from genome assembly GCF_011039295.1 of Modestobacter sp. KNN46-3. Taxonomy (NCBI): domain Bacteria; kingdom Bacillati; phylum Actinomycetota; class Actinomycetes; order Geodermatophilales; family Geodermatophilaceae; genus Modestobacter; species Modestobacter sp. KNN46-3. The sequence goes on from NZ_JAAKGN010000054.1 coordinate 26,316, forward strand.
CACCACCCTGCTCCCGCCCACGCCACCCGCCCCGACGCCGGACACCACGACGTCCAGGTAGCGCTGTTTCACCGTCTCCACGACCTCGGCCTTGGGCTGAGCCCAGACGTCGGCGTTGAAGATCTCCACCTCGACGTCCCCGGTCCACCCCGCCGACTCGACCGCGGCCACGAACGGCGGGAAGTCGATCACCCCGTCGCCCATGTAGCCGCGGGCCATCAGCGCGTCGGCCGGGATCGGCATGAGGAAGTCGCAGACCTGGAAGGAGGCGATCCGGTCACCGGCCCGGGCGATCGACGCCCAGACCTCCGGGTCCCACCAGAGGTGGAAGGTGTCGACGACGACGCCCACCTGCGCCGACGGGAAGGGCGCCGCGAGGTCGAGGGCCTGGGCGAGGGTGGAGAGCACGGCCCGGTCGGCGCAGTACATCGGGTGCAGCGCCTCCAGGGACAGCCGCACGCCGCACTCACCGGCGTAGGGGGCCAGCTCGGCCAGCGCCTCGGCGACCCGTTCCCGGGCACCGACCAGGTCGCGGGAGCCGGTGGGCAGCCCACCGACCACCATGACCAGCGACTCGGCGCCCAGGGTGGCGGTCTCCTCGATCGCCCGCCGGTTGTCCGCCAGCGCGGTGGCCCGGGCGGCCGGGTCGGTCGCGGTGAGGAACCCGCCGCGGCAGTGCGAGGTGACCCGCAGGCCGGCGTCCCGGATCAGCTTCGCGGACCGCTCCAGGCCGAACTCGGCGACCGGCTCGCGCCAGGTGCCGAGCGCGGAGAGCCCCGCCGCGGCCACCCCGTCGACGAAGTCGGGCATGGACCAGCCCTCGACCGTCTTGTAGTTGATCGACAGCTTGGCCAGCCGCGGGTCGGCGGTCACTGGGCCACCCCCACGGTCGACAGGTACGTCCGCATCCGGCCGGCGGCGAGCTCCGGGTCGGGCAGCAGCCCGGCGGCGTCGGCCAGCCGGAAGACCTCGGCCAGGTGCACCGGGCTGCGCGAGCTCTCCAGCCCGCCGACCATCCGGAAGCCCTGCTGGTGGCCGGCCAGCCAGGCCAGGAAGACGATGCCGGTCTTGTAGTAGTAGGTGGGCGTGCCGAACAGGTGCCGGGACAGCGCCACCGTCGGCTCGAGCAGCCGGTCGTAGGTCGCCAGGTCGCCGCGGTCCAGCGCCTGCAGGGCGGTGGAGGCGGCCGGGGCGATCGCGTCGAAGATGCCCAGCAGGGCGTGCGAGTACGACTCGCCGTCCCCGCGCACCAGGGACGGGTAGTTGAAGTCGTCCCCGGTGTAGAGCCGGACGCCGTCGGGCAGCCGGCGGCGCATGTCGACCTCGTGCGCCTCGTCGAGCATGGAGACCTTGATGCCGTCGACCTTGGCGCTGTGGTCGGCGATCACCTGCAGCACGGTGTCGGTGGCCTCGGTCAGCTGCGCCGAGCCCCAGTAGCCGGCCAGTGCCGGGTCGAACATGGGGCCGAGCCAGTGCAGGACCACCGGCCGGGACACCTGCTCGAGCAGCCGGGCGTAGACCTTCGCGTAGTCCTCGGCGCTGCGGGCCACCCGGGCCAGCTGCCGGCTGGCCATGATGATCACGTTCGCGCCGGCGCCCTCGACCACCTCGATCTGCTCGAGGTAGGCGGCCAGCACCTCATCGGTGCTGGCCAGGTCGGCCGGTGCCTGGTCGGTGCCCGCACCGCAGGCCAGCAGCCCGCCGCAGGCCTGGGCCTCGGCGGCCGACCGGCGGATCAGCTCGGCGGTGGTGCTCCAGGGCATGCCCATGCCGCGCTGGGCGGT
>NZ_JAAKGN010000055.1:0-28025 GCF_011039295.1 Modestobacter sp. KNN46-3
AGATGACCCGCCCCGGCGAGCTGGTGCACGTCGACGTCAAGAAGCTGGGCAACATCCCCGACGGCGGTGGCTGGCGCGCCCACGGCCGGGAGCAGGGCACCCGCAACCGCCAGGCCCACCGCGACCCCGCGCGGCAGCGGAAGGTCCCCGGCCGCCCGAACCTGGGCTACTGCTACGTCCACTCCGCCGTGGACGCCTACAGCCGGCTGGCCTACTCCGAAGCCCTCGATGACGAAACCTCCGCCACCGCCCTGGCCTTCTGGACCCGGGCCCGGGCCTTCTTCGCCGGCCACGGCATCACCGTCGAACGGGTCCTCACCGACAACGGTGCCGCCTACATCAGCCAGGCCTGGCGCAATGAACACGCCAGGCTGGGGATCAAGCACTCACGAACCCGAGTCCGCCGTCCGCAGACCAACGGCAAGGTCGAACGGCTCAACCGCACGCTGCTGGAGGAGTGGGCCTATCGCCGGCTCTACACCTCCGAGAAGGCCCGCCGCGCAGCCCTGTCAGGCTGGCTGCACCACTACAACCACCACCGGCCCCACACCGCCCTGGGCAACCTCCCACCGATCACCCGCTGCACCAACGTCTCCGGGCAGTACACCTAGTCCTTGAGGAGGCCTTCGCGGAGCTTGGCCAGCGTCTGGCTGAGCAGCCGGGACACGTGCATCTGGGAGATGCCGATGTCCGCGGCGATCTGCGACTGGGTCATGTTGCCGAAGAACCGCAGGATCAGGATGCGGCGCTCACGGGGCGGGATGGTGGCCAGCAGCGGCTGCAGCGACTCCCGGTACTCCACGCCCTCCAGGGCCGCGTCCTCCTCGCCGAGGGTCGCCGCGAGCGTGGGGGAGTCCTCCTCACCGGAGAGGCGCTCGTCCAGCGAGCTGCTGCGGTAGGCGTTGGCCACCGCCAGGCCCTCGAGCACCTCCGCCCGGGGGATGCCGAGGTGCTCGGCCAGCTCGGACGGCGTGGGGGCGTGGCCGTTCTTCTGCGACAGCTCGCTGACCGCCGCGTTCAGCGAGAGGTGCAGCTCCTGCAGCCGCCGCGGCACCCGCACCGACCAGCCCTGGTCGCGGAAGTGCCGCTTGATCTCACCGGTGATCGTCGGCACGGCGAAGGAGAGGAACTCCACCCCACGACTCGGGTCGAACCGGTCGATCGCAGCGATCAGGCCGAGGGTGCCCACCTGGAGCAGGTCGTCGAAGGGCTCGCCGCGGTTGCTGAACCGGCGGGCGAAGTGCCGGACCAGCGGCAGGTGCTCCTCGACCAGGATCTCCCGGAGTCGCTCCCGCCGCGGGTCGCCCTTGTCCAGGGTGGCCAGCTCGGCGAACAGCGGTGCGGTCCGCTCGGCCCGCTTGCGGTTGTCCGACATCGGCACCGGGTCAGCAGCCGGCTCCGGGGTCGTGGCGGAGGACTCCGTGGGGGCCGCCTTCGGGGTGTCGGTGGGTTCGGTGATCTCGTTCTCCGAGGCCGTGTCGGCGACCGCAGGGGCGTCAGCGGCGGGGGCCGGGGACCCGAGGGGCTCACCCGAGCCGAGGACGGCGTCGTCGGCAGCCGGGGAGTCCGGAGCAGCCGACCGGGTCACCGTGCGACCGACACGTCGGGGTCGGACTGCTCGGTCAGGGCGTCGATCGCGCTGTAGCGCCGCAGCTTCTTGACCAGGCTGATGCAGGCGACGGGCGTGCTCTTGCCGTCGCCGGCCGGCACGATCGACTGGTCGCTCGGGCCGGCCTCGACCGTGTCGACCAGGGTGTGCAGCACGGCCCAGCCGAAGCCGTCCCGCGGCACGTCGACCCCGGTCGCCGTCGGCACCCAGGCGTCGATCCGCAGACCGTCGCGGGCGGCCTCGAAGACGACCGTGAGCGGTGCGTCCCCCAGGGCGACGGAGGACAGCGTGGCGCAGGCCTCGTCGACGGCGAGACGCAGGTCCTCGACCGCGTCGAGGTCGAAGTCCATCCGCATCGCCAGGTCACCGGTCATCGCCCGCACCGCGGGCAGCTGGGTCGGCGAGGTGGGGACCCGCAGTTCCAGCCGCTCGGTGCGCCGCTCGCCGGTGGCGGCGCCCGTCGTGTCGACCATGCGTCGTTCGCTCCTTCGTCGTCCCCCGCGCCCCCGGACGAGAGCGCGGCTGTCCGTCTTCGCGCTCCCGTCCCGCAGCTCCGGTTCGGAGCGCGGACGACGAGCGGCCGCTCAGCGACGGGTGTCAGGCCTGACCCGGCTCCCTTGACGGTAGACCGACCGCCTGGCTGCGTTGCCCACCGGGGCGCACGCCAAACCCCCGTTCGCCGCCGGAGGCGCTGCCGCGGCACCCGGCCGGGTGACCTGGTCACCACCCGTGTTTGAGCCCACCCGGTCGTGCACATCCCTCCCGGCGTGAGACTGCGGCGCAGTGACGTGCACGCCCCGGGCTGGACCCGGCGTCGCGCTGGCAAGGGGTTCTCCTACCAGGACGAGAACGGGGCGTTGATCAGGGACGACCGGCTGGACCGGTTGCGGGCCCTGGCCATCCCGCCCGCCTGGAAGGACGTCTGGATCTGTCCGTGGCCGAACGGCCACATCCAGGCCGTCGGGACCGACGCCGCCGGCCGGCGGCAGTACCGCTACCACGACGAGTGGCGCGCCAAGCGGGACGCCGCCAAGCACGAGCGGGTGCTGGAGATCTCCCAGCAGCTGCCCGACGTCCGGGACGAGGTGGTGGCGGCGCTGCGCACCCGCGGGCTCAACCGCGAACGGGTGCTGGCCTGCGCCGTCCGGCTGCTCGACCTCGGCGCCTTCCGGGTGGGCAGCGAGCAGTACGCCGAGGACAACGGCACGTACGGGCTGGCGACGCTGCGCCGCGAGCACGTGTCGGTGCGCGGCGAGCGGGTCTTCTTCCACTACACCGCCAAGGGCGGGATCGACCGGGAGGTCGAGCTGCTGGACCGGCCGACCGCCACCGTCGTCCGGCAGCTGCTGGAGCGGCCCGAGGACGAGGGGCAGGAGCTGCTCGGCTACCGGCTCGCCGACGGGAGCTGGCACGACGTGACCAGCGACGAGGTCAACGCCTTCCTCAAGGAGGTCAGCGGGGCGGAGATCACCGCCAAGGACTTCCGCACCTGGACGGCGACGGTGATGATGGCCGCCACGTTGGCCGAGACGCCCACCCCGAGCAGCCAGACGGCACGCAAGCGCGCGGTGCGGGAGGCCTACGTCAAGGTCTCCGAGCAGCTGGGCAACACCCCGACGGTGTGCAAGACCAGCTACGTCGACCCCCGGGTGGTCGACCGGTACGAGCACGGCGAGACGGTCGCCGGCGCGCTGGCCGAGGCCGCCCAGGCACCCGACGACCGGACGGCGCAGCGCACCATCGAGGCGGCGGTCTGCTCCCTGCTCAGCGCCTGAGCTGACCAGGCCCCGGACACGACGACGGCGCCCCACCCGGAGGTGGAGCGCCGTCGTCGCGGTGGGTGCGACCCCTGGAGAGGGGCCTTCCTCAGGCCTTCTCGGCGATCGTGAACAGGTCGATGAGGCCGGTGACCTCGAGCGGCCGGGTCACGGCGCGGGTGTTGGCCACCAAGCGCAGGCCGACGTCGCGGGAGCGCGCCGACTTCTGGGTCTCGACGAGCACGGCGAGGCCGGCCGAGCCGAGGAACTGGACACCGCACAGGTCGACGACCAGGGCGGTCGGCTGCTGCTCGAGCTGGGTGTCCAGGGACGCGCGCAGCACGGGCGCGGTGAAGGTGTCGACCTCGCCGACGACCGTCACGGTGACCGTGCCGTCGTCGTCGGTGGACGTCGACAGGGTGATCACGTCGTCGAAGGGGGCGTCGTTCGTGTCAGCCGGGGCTGACACGTCGCGCGAGCCCTCGGCGGGTGAGTCGGATGAGGTCACGGACTGCAGCTCCTCTCAGCGGCGATGCCTGGCGGGCACGCGGATGCCCGGACAATGTACTGCGATACACCGTCCGGCCCGACACGGCCCGGGACACCGAGGTTCCGGTACGCCTCCCGAGGAGCTCTCGGGCAGGCCACGGCTGGCTGCTCAACCGTGGCGCCCAACCTAGTCGCGTCATGATCGCGGCACCAACTCAGCGCACGCCGGGCCGGCGGGGCGGCCGGCCCGGCGCGCTGCGGCAGGGGTCAGGTGCCCTCGACGACGTGGACCGCGCTCTCCTCCGGCCCCTCGCCGCCGACCGGGGCGTCGGCGAAGGCCTCGACGTCGTCGCCGGTGCGGTTGGTGCCCGAGTCGCTGAGCCGGTCGGTGTCCTCGTCCTGGTCGAGCTGGGCGAAGGCGCGGTCGGGGTCCTCGGCGGGGCGCACGTCGGACGCGTCCTCCGGGACCTCCCGCTCCAGCCGGCCGCTCAGCGACTCGCCCTCGGCCTGCTCGCGTGCCGTCGTCCCGAAGTCCACCGCCTGGTGCTGGCGGTCGCCGGGCTCGGGGGCGAACTCCGGGTCCTCGGCGCGGGCCATGGTCGGGCTGTCGTCCTGGGAGACCTCGGGGACGCCGTTGTCCTCGGGGAAGACGTCCCGGGCGGTCTGCCCCTCGGGGCCGACGTCGCCACGGGGGCCGTCCGCCGTGCCGGTGAGGCCACGCTCGTCGTCGGGGAACTCGGCGTCGTTGAGGGCGGAGTCGCGGGCGGCGCGGTCCGGGTCGGTCATGGGAGCTCCTCCGTTCTGCGCGCCCCAGCGGTGGGCGCGCTCGTCCGTCCGGTGGACGGGGGAGCCGGTCGGGTGACCGGCGTCGTGGTCCGGCCCTACCCGACCCGCTGTCGGGCATGCGTGATCCAGCTCCCGCCCGCCGCATGGCACCGCGTGCCGCGGGTACCGCCGCGAGCATGGCGATCACAGACGAGGTCCAGCGGCTCGGGCGACCGGTCCGTCGCTGGGCCCGTACCCAGCAGGAGGAGTACACGCAGGGAGAGGCCCGGCCGCTGGCCGCGGACCTGGGGGCGATGAGCGTCTACCTGGGCCTGGTCGGGGCGGCGGCCACCGCCATCCGGGTGTCGGGCCGCGAGCTGCCCAGCCGGATCCCCCTCGGGGACGCGGTCCTGCTGACCGTCGGCACCTTCCGGCTGGCCCGGCGGATCGCCAAGGACCCGGTCACCGCCCCGGTGCGCGCACCGTTCGTCAGCTACCAGGGGACGTCGGGCGAGGCCGAGGTCGCCGAGGAGGTGCGCGAGCACGGGGGCGCCAAGCACGCCGTGGGAGAGCTGCTGACCTGCCCGTTCTGCATGGCCCAGTGGGTCGGCACGGGCTTCGTGCTCGGGTACGTGACTGCGCCGCGGGCGACCCGGCTGGCCGCGCTGACCATGACGATGGTGGCCGGTTCCGACGTCCTGCAGTTCGTCTACGACGCCATCCAGAACGGCGGGCTGCAGTCCGACGGCGGCGAGGAGGCCGGGAGCCTGACCGGTCAGGAGGTCTGACCGCGAGCTCGGCGTCACGCTGCGTGGTCATCGCATGCCGGCGGCCCGCACACCAGCGGGCCGCCGGCTCCCTCGACCGGGTGGGGCGCTGCGGTGCGTGACCGTCTCGCGCTGCCGCGCACCCGCCGGGGCACCTATCCTCTGATCTTGTCGAGGCGGGGTCGCGGGCCCCGGGGCGAGGAGGTAGTCGTGCGGTCGATCTGGAAGGGCGCGGTCTCCTTCGGCCTGGTCAGCATCGCGGTGAAGCTGTACTCGGCCACCGAGGACCACGACATCCGCTTCCACCAGGTGCACAAGACCGATGGTGGCCGGGTCAAGTACAAGCGGGTCTGCTCCGTGGACGGCGAAGAGGTCGAGTACGGCGACATCGGCAAGGGCTACGAGCTGCCCGACGGCCAGCTGGTCGTGCTGACCGACGAGGACTTCGACCAGCTCCCGCTCGGCACCACGCACGAGATCGAGGTGCTCCAGTTCGTCGACCAGGAGCAGATCGACCCGATCCACTTCGAGAAGACGTACTACCTGGAGCCCGACGGCGTCGCGACCCGCCCCTACGTGCTGCTGCGCACCGCGCTGGAGAACGCCGGCCAGGTGGCGATCACCAAGATCGCCATCCGGCAGCGCGAGTCGCTTGCGGCGCTGCGCGTGCGGGAGGGCGTGCTGGTGCTGCACACCATGCGCTGGCCCGACGAGATCCGCCGGCCCGCCTTCACGTTCCTGGACGAGGAGGTGCCGGTCCGTCCGCAGGAGCTGGCGATGGCCGAGTCGCTGATCTCCACGATGGCCGGGGACTTCGACCCGACCCAGTTCACCGACGACTACCGCGAGGCGATGGCCGCCCTGCTGGAGGCCAAGCAGTCCGGCGGTGAGGTCCAGGCCGCACCGGAGGCCGCCGACGACGGCGGCGGTGCGGTGGTCGACCTGATGAGCGCCCTGCGGCGCAGCGTCGAGCGGGCCGGCGGCAGCGCTCCGGCCGCCGGGTCGGACGACGCCAGGGACGACGCCAGGGACGACGGCGGGGACGACGCGACGGCGGCGAGGACGACGGCTCGCAAGACGCCGGCCAAGAAGGCGGCCGCCGGGGAGAAGACCCCGGCGAAGAAGGCCCCCGCCCGGAAGGCGGCGCCGAAGAAGGCCGCGGCGACGGAGGACGACGCCCCGGCGAAGCCGGCCAAACGCGCCGCCCGTCCGCGCAAGACCGCCTGACCCCGGGTGGCCGCCGCCGATCCGCTGGCCCCCCGCCGGGCCGAGCCGGACCTGACCCGCGCTGCCGAGCCGGCCGGGCGGCCGCTGCCGGTGGTCACCGCTGACGGCGTGCCCGAGGACCTCCCGCCGATGCTGGCCGCCGTCGGCGACCTCCCCGCCGACGGCGACCTGCGCTGGGGCTACGAGTTCAAGTGGGACGGCGTCCGGGCGCTGGCGCACGTGCGTTCCGGGCGGGTCCGGCTGCGGGCGCGCAGCGGCAACGACGTCACCGCCAGGTACCCCGAGCTCGGCCCGCTGCCGGCGGCCCTGGCCGGTCGCGAGGCCGTGGTCGACGGCGAGGTCGTCGCGCTGGACGCCCGGGGCCGGCCGGACTTCGGGCTGCTGCAGGGCCGGATGCACCGCACCGGGCCGGAGGTGGCGAGGCTGGCGGCGGCCGCCCCGGTCAGCTACCTGGTCTTCGACCTGCTGGCGCTGGACGGCGTGAGTCTGCTCGGGCTGCCCTACACCGCCCGCCGGGAGCGGCTGGACTCGCTGGGGCTGGGCTCGGACCGCTGGGTGACCACCCCCTGGTTCCGCGGCGACCTCGCCGGGGTGGGGCAGCAGGTGCAGGGGGCCAGCCTGGAGAACGGGCTGGAGGGCGTCGTCGCCAAGCGGCTGGACTCGGTCTACCGGCCGGGTGGTCGCGGCCCGGACTGGCGCAAGGTCAAGAACTTCCGCACCCAGTCGGTCGTCGTCGGCGGCTGGCGTCCCGGGGCCGGGCGGCGGGCCGGCGGCATCGGCTCCCTGCTGCTCGGGGTGCACGACGAGGACGGCCGGCTCGTCTTCGCCGGGCACGTGGGCACCGGCTTCACCGCGAGGGCGCTGGCCGACCTCGCGCCCCTGCTCACCCCGCGGGCGTCCGCCCCGTTCGTCGATGCGCTGCCCCGCGAGGTGACCCGGGACGCGCACTGGGTCGAGCCGACGCTGGTCGGCGAGGTGGTCTTCACCGAGTGGACCCGCGAGGGCCGGTTGCGGCACCCGTCCTGGCGCGGGCTGCGCGCGGACCAGGCGCCGGCCGACGTGGTGGTCGAGCCGTGAGGCAGCGGGTGCAGATCGAGGGCCGCCAGCTGGAGGTCTCCAACCTGGACAAGGTGCTCTTCCCCGAGGTGGGATTCACCAAGGCCCAGGTCATCGACTACTACGTGCGGATCGCGCCGGTGCTGCTGACGCACGTGGCGCACCGCCCGGTCACCTTCACCCGGTGGCCGAACGGCGTCGACGGGCAGGCCTTCTTCGAGAAGAACAGCGCCCGGCACGCCCCGGAGTGGGTGCGGTCGGTGACGGTGCCCTCGCCCGGGTCGTCGCGGGGCCGGGAGACGCTGGACATGGTGCTGCTCTCCGCCGTCCCCGACCTGGTCTGGTCGGCGAACCTGGCGGCGCTGGAGGTGCACGTGCCGCAGTGGCAGGTGGACGACGCCGGGACGGCGCAGCTGCCCGACCTGCTGGTGCTCGACCTCGACCCGGGCCCGGGCACCGGGGTGGTCGAGTGCGCGCAGGTGGCGCACCGGCTGCGCGAGCGGCTGGTCGCCGACGGCCTCGACCCGGTGGTGAAGACCTCGGGCTCCAAGGGGCTGCAGGTCTACGCCCCGATCGAGTGCGCCGACAAGGAGCACCCCAGCCGGTACGCCAAGGCCCTGGCCCAGGAGCTGACCGGGCAGACGCCAGAGGAGGTCGTCTGGCGGATGGAGAAGGCGCTGCGGCCGGGCAGGGTGCTGGTCGACTGGAGCCAGAACAACACCGCGAAGACGACGGTCGCGCCGTACTCCTTGCGCGCCCGGCCGTTCGCCACCGTCTCGACCCCGCTGCGCTGGGCCGAGGTCGACGCGCTGCGCGAGGGCGGTGACCCGGAGTCGGTCCGCTTCCGCACCGACGACGTCCTGGCCCGGGTCGCCCAGCACGGCGACCTGTTCGACGTCGCCGCCCGCACCCGCGCCGCCCTGCCCTGACCGACGGACCCCCACCGACCCGCCCGGCGGGGGACGCGGCGGCCCCTGGGACCATTCCGGGCGTGTCTGGACCCGATCGCCGTGCTCCCTCCACCGCCGACCTGGGGCGGCTGGTGGTCCGCTGCCCCGACCGGCCGGGCATCGTCGCGGTGCTGTCCGGGCTGATGGCCGAGGCCGGCGCCAACATCACCGAGTCCCAGCAGCACTCCTCGGACCCGTCCGGCGGCACGTTCACCCTGCGGCTGGAGTTCGTCCTCGACGACCTGGCCACCCGCCGTACCGAGCTGGAGGCGGCGCTCGCCGGCCTGGCGGGGGAGTGGCAGTTCTCCTGGCGGCTGACCGAGGCGGCACACACCCCGCGGCTGGCCGTCTTCGTCTCCAAGGCCGACCACGTGCTGCAGGAGCTGCTCTACCGGGTCGACGCGGGTGACCTGCGGGCCGAGATCGCCGCCGTCGTCTCCAACCACCCCGACCTGGAGCCCGTCGCCCGGGCCCACGGCGTGCCGTTCCACCACGTCCCGGTCACCCCGGACACCAAGGACGCCGCCGAGGCGCGGGCGCTGGAGCTGATCGGGGACGTCGACCTGGTCGTGCTGGCCCGGTACATGCAGATCGTCTCGGCGGACTTCTGCAGCCGCTTCCCGGAGCGGCTGATCAACATCCACCACAGCTTCCTGCCGGCCTTCGTGGGCGCGAACCCGTACCGGGCCGCCCACGACCGCGGCGTGAAGCTGATCGGGGCGACCGCGCACTACGTGACCGCGGAGCTGGACGCCGGCCCGATCATCGAGCAGGAGGTGGCCCGGGTCGACCACCGCGCCACCGTCGAGGACATGCGCCGGATCGGTCGCTACGTCGAGCGCCAGGTGCTGGCCCAGGCGGTCACCTGGCACGTGGAGGACCGCGTCGTGGTCGAGGGCGACCGCACGATCGTCTTCGCGTAGTCCCGGCGGCCCTCACTCGACAGGCGGGGTTCACCTGCTCTTGATTTGACTGAGTCAAAAAAGCAGGGTTGACTCGTTGCTGATGGAGACGACCTGGGAGAAGCAGCTGCGGACGGCGGGGCTGCGCGTCACGCGGCCCCGGCTGTCCGTGCTCGGGGTGCTCGCCGAGCACCCGCACGTCGACGCCGACACCATCGCCACCGCCGCGCGCACCGTCCACCCCTCGATCTCGCCCCAGGCGGTCTACGGGGTGCTCAAGGCGCTCGTCGGGAGCGGGATCGCACGCCGCATCGAGCCGGCCGGTGGGCCGGCGCTGTACGAGCTGCGGGTCGGCGACAACCACCACCACCTGGTCTGCCGGGAGTGCGGGCTGATCGCCGACGTCGACTGCGTCGTGGGCCAGGCCCCCTGCCTGCAGCCCTCGGACGCGGCGGGTTTCGCCGTCGACGAGGCCGAGGTCGTCTTCTGGGGACTCTGCGCCGGCTGTCAGGTCGCGCGCAGGACGCACGTGCACGGGACGAACAGTGCAATCGAAGAGGGAGTGACAGCATGACCGACGTCGCATCGCAGGGACCTGCCGCCAGTGAGGCCGACCGGGCCGTCCTGACCAACCGTCAGGGACACCCGATCTACGACAACCAGAACCAGCGCACGGTGGGCTCGCGTGGCCCGGCCACGCTGGAGAACTACCAGTTCCTGGAGAAGATCAGCCACTTCGACCGGGAGCGCATCCCGGAGCGCGTGGTGCACGCCCGTGGCGCCACCGCGTTCGGCGTCTTCGTGGCCGACGGCACCGTCGGCGACGAGCCGATCAGCAAGTACACCCGGGCCAAGCTCTTCCAGGAGAAGGGCAAGGAGACCGAGGTCGCGCTGCGCTTCTCCACCGTCGCCGGTGGCCGGGACTCCTCCGAGGCGGCGCGTGACCCGCGCGGCTTCGCGGTGAAGTTCTACACCGAGGACGGCAACTGGGACCTGGTCGGCAACAACCTGGGTGTCTTCTTCATCCGGGACGCCATCAAGTTCCCCGACTTCATCCACTCGCAGAAGCCCGACCCGGTGACCTTCGAGCGCCAGGTCGCCAACCGGGTCTTCGACTTCTGGTCGCAGTCGCCCGAGGCGCTGCACATGATGACGCTGGTCCTCAGCCCCCGTGGCCTGCCGGCGAGCTACCGCACCATGCAGGGCTTCGGCGTGAACACCTACAAGTGGGTCAACGCCGCCGGTGAGACCAAGCTGGTCAAGTACCACTGGCTGCCCAAGCAGGGCGTCAAGTCCTGGACCGAGGCCGACGCCGCGGTCGCGCAGGGCAAGGAGCTCGGCGTGCACACGAAGGACCTCTACGAGGCCATCGAGCGCGGCGAGTTCCCTTCCTGGGACCTGCACGTCCAGCTGATGGACGACCACGACCACCCGGAGCTGGACTTCGACCCGCTGGACGACACCAAGGTGTGGCCGGAGAACGAGTTCCCGCTGCGCAAGGTCGGCACCATGACGCTGAACCGCACGCCGCAGGACTTCTTCACCGAGAGCGAGCAGATCGCCTTCGGCACCGGTGTCCTCGTCGACGGGCTGGACTTCTCCGACGACAAGATGCTGGTCGGCCGGACGTTCTCCTACTCCGACACCCAGCGCTACCGGGTGGGCCCGAACTACCTGCAGCTGCCGGTGAACCAGCCCAAGGGCGCGAAGGTCGCGACCAACCAGCGCGACGGGGCGATGGCCTACGGCGTGGACCTGGGCCCCGGCCAGAACCCGCACGTCAACTACGAGCCGTCGATCCTGGGCGGCCTGCGTGAGGCCGAGTACCCCACGCACGACGAGCAGGGCCCGGAGATCACCGGCCGGCTCACCCGCAAGCGAATCGACCGCACCGACGACTACACCCAGGCCGGCCAGCGCTACCTGCTGTCCGAGCAGTGGGAGAAGGACGACCTCGTCGCCAACCTGATCGCCAACCTGTCGCAGTGCGACCGGCCGATCCAGGAGCGGATGATGTGGCACCTCTTCATGGTCGAGGACGAGCTGGGCCAGCGGGTCGGCGACGGCCTGGGCATCAGCGCGGACGACGTCCGGGGCATGCAGCCGCTGCAGACCCAGACGCTCACCGAGGCGGAGCTGCAGCGTGCGGCCAACCTCGGCAAGAACGGCCCCCGCGACGTCTCGGGCCTGACCATGACGCACTGCGTGCCCAACGAGCACGTCGTCCTGGCCAAGTGACATCGGCTGGGTGACATCGGCTCACTGAGCCACGCGGGCTGAGCCCGCACCGCCAGACCACTGCGGGCCGCGACCGGGGGACTCCCCGGGCGCGGCCCGCAGTGCTGTGCTGGGTCGGTCAGGCCTGGGCGGCGACCGGGTGGGCCGTGGCGTCCGGCGTCGGCTCGGTGGCCAGGTCGGCCTGCCACAGGTCGGGACCGAACACCTCGTACTGGATGTCCCGGGCCGGCACGCCCCGGTCGATCAGCGCGCTGCGCACCGCACGCATGAACGGCAGCGGACCGCACAGGTAGTACGCGGCGCCCTCGGGCAGGTCGACCGCGTCCAGGTCCATGATCCCGGCGTGCACGCGGTCGGCGGGCAGCGAGCTGTCCGCGCCGTCCTCGTACCAGACGTGCAGCGAGGCGTTGGGCAGCTGCTGGACGTCGGCGCTGACCTGCTCGCGCAGCGCGAAGGAGCTCTCGCCGAGGTCGGCGTGCAGCAGGGTGATCGGCAGCCGTGACCCGGCGGCGGTGAGGTGCGAGATCATCCCGGCCATCGGGGTGATCCCGATGCCGGCGCTGGCGAAGACCACCGGGCGGCCGGAGTCGTCGAGGACGACGTCCCCGAACGGCAGCGACATGGTCAGCACGTCGCCCACCTGCACCTGGTCGCACAGCAGGTTCGAGACCTCGCCGTCGGGCTTGTCGCCGCCGCGCACCCGCTTGACCGAGAACTGACGGTGCTCGCCGTCGTCGGCGCGGGTGAGGCTGTACTGCCGCGGCTGGTGGACGCCGTCGGGCATCTGCACCTTCACCGACACGTACTGGCCGGGCAGCGACGTCTTGACCAGCCGGTCGTCGATCCGCTTCACCCGGAAGGTGACGACGTCGGCGGTCTCCGCGGTCTTCTCGGCGACCTCCCACTCGCGCCAGACCGTCTCCGGCCGCACCCCGCGGGAGCTGTACAGGCCGCGCTCCATGTTGATCAGCGCGTAGGCCATCAGCCAGTAGACCTCGTCCCAGGCCGCGGCCACCTCGGGGGTGACGGCGTCACCGAGCACGTCGACGATCGCCCAGAACAGGTTGTCGTGGACGACGTCGTACTGCGCCGGGGTGATGCCCAGCGAGGCGTGCTTGTGCGCGATCCGGGCCAGCAGGTGCTCGGGCACCTGCTCCGGGTCCTTGACGAGTGCGCTGGCGAAGACGGCGACCGAGCCGGCCAGGGCCACCTGCTGGGTGCCCTCGGCCTGGTTGCCGCGGTTGAACGTGCCGTCGAGCAGTTCGGGGTGGGCGCCGAAGAGGTGCGCGTAGAAGCGTCGGGCGATCTCCTCGATGTTCTCGGCGACGACCGGGAGGGTCGCCTCGATGACCGGACGTGATCGATCGGACAGCAACATGAGCTCCTTGCAGTGGTGGACGTTCCTCTCCTCCACCGGTGCGCGGGGCGACCGGCGGGGGCCGTCCCCGAGTCTGCTGGGTGGGCCGCACATGCGCAGGAGGGCTTAGGTCCCGTCAGCCGTCCGGGCAGACTCGGCCCGTGGACGACGACGACCAGGACGCCACGGTGCTGCTCGCTGCTGCCGGACGTCTCGAGGCACTGGCGGCGCGGACCACCGGCGGCAGCTGGGCCGTCGGCGGCCCGCTGGCGTCCCGGCCGGAGGTGATCGCCCGCGCGGCGGAGGGCGGCACCGAGCACGTGGCCGAGGCCCGGGCGCGCACGGCGGAGTGGATCGTGACCCTGTCCCCGGCGGTCGCCGGCCCGCTGGCTGCCTGGCTGCGCTCGGCCGCCGACGTGACGCCGGTCGACCCACACGCGCTGGCGCTCGCCCGCGTGCTCACCGGCTGAGCCGGGGCGTCAGTCGGTGGGGCGGTCGCCGTCCTGCTCGGCGAGGAACCGCTCGATCTGCGCGCCGAGCTCGTCGCCGCTGGGCATCTCGCCGCCGAACCCGAGCAGACCGGTCTCCTCGCGGGAGGCGGTGAAGGAGTCGAACTGCTCCTCGAGGGCGCTGACCACCGCGGTGTTCTCGCTGGAGCGGGCGATCTGCTCGTCGACCTCGGTGCGGTGCGCCTCGGCCGCCTCGCGGAGCGTCTCGGTCGGCACGAGCAGGCCGGTGAGCTGGGTCAGGTGCTCGAGCAGGGTGAGCGAGGCCGCCGGGTAGGTGGCCTGGGTCAGGTAGTGCGGCACGTGGGCGGCGATGCCGAGCGCGTCGACGCCGGCCTCCCCGAGCCGCAGCTCCAGCAGCGCACCGACGCTCCCGGGGATGCGCATCTCACCCCAGTACAGGGGATAGGACTCGATCAGCTGCCGCCGTGTCGCGTGCGCGGTCACGGTCACCGGGCGGGTGTGCGGCACCGGCATCGGGATGGCGTGCAACGCGACGGCCGAGGTCACGCCCAGCCGGTCGACCAGCTGCAGCACTGCGGCGACGAACCGCTCCCACGCGTAGTCGGGCTCGGCGCCGTGCAGCAGCAGGAACGGCGTCCCGGCGTCGTCCTCCAGGGCGTACAGCCCGATCTCCGGGGAGGCGATCGAGACGTACCGGTCGCCGGAGAACGTCATCCGTGGCCGGTGGCCCCGGTAGTCGACGAGCGCATCGACGTCGAAGCGGGCGATGAGCCGGTTCGGCAGTGCGTCGAGCAGGTGGGCGCCGGTCAGTGCTCCGGCGTGCGCGGCGTCGAAGTCGCCGGCCAGGTGGTGGACGAGCACCAGGCTCCGGCGCTCCTCGGGGGTGGCCACCGCCGCCTCGCGGGCGAGGAAGGGCTCGGCCTCGGGGAGCACCTCGACGAGGTCCTCCGGTCGCTGGGGCACGGGACGTCCTCCTGACGGCTGGTCGGGCTGCACGTGGTCACCAGCTCCGCGGACGGCCGGTGCATTCCCATCGTCCTCCCGCCGGGGGAGGTCGGTCAGCTGCTGGGCGTCGTCTCGGCCGGCTCGCGCACCAGGTGGGTGCCCGAGGCGTCCTGGGTCAGCTGCCCCCGGGTGCCGTCGTCTGCGACCTCGGGGTTGTTGCCGTCGAGCACGTCCCGGCCGTAGCGGTAGGCGACCGCGATCAGCGCGGCCACCGGCACCGCCAGGAACGCCCCGATGATCCCGGCCAGGCTGGCGCCGGCGGTCACCGCCAGGATCACCACGGCCGCGTGCAGGTTGAGCCCGCGCCCCTGCAGGATCGGCTGGAGCACGTTGCCCTCGATCTGCTGCACCACGATGATCAGCCCGAGCACGATCAGCGCCGTGGTCAGGCCGCTGTCGACCAGCGCGATCAGGACGGCGAAGCCACCGGCGACGAAGGCACCGATGATCGGGATGAAGGCGCCGAAGAAGGTGAGCACGGCCAGCGGCAGGACCAGCGGCACGCCGAGCACGAGCAGCCCGATGCCGATGAAGAGGGCGTCCACGAAGCCGACGATGGCCTGCTGGCGGATGAACTCCGACAGGGTGCGCCAGGTCTTCAGCGACAGGGCCGCGACGTGCGGTGCGGCCTGCGGGCCGGTCTGCGCCGCCAGCCACGGCACCCACTTCGGGCCGTCCTTGAGGAAGAAGAAGGTCAGCACCAGCGCGAGGACGAGGTTGATCAGCAGGCCGCCGATCGTGGTCGCGGTGGTGACGGCGTAGCCGGCGATGTTCTGGGCGTTGCTCTGCACCGAGTCGATGATCGAGTCGACGGCGTTGCCGACCTGCTGGTCGTCGATGTTGAACGGCGGACCGGCCAGGTACTCCTGCACCTGCTCCAGGCCCTGGGTCACGCCGTCGGCGACCTCCTCGACCTGGCCGACCACCTGGGGGGCGATGACGGCGATGATCCCGCCGAAGGCGCCGAGGAAGAGCAGCAGCACGACCAGCGACGCCAGTGCCGGCGGCCAGCCGTGGTGGCGGAGGACGCGGGTGACGGGCCAGAGGACGGTGGTGAACAGCAGCCCGAGGACGACGGGGAGCAGGACCACCCACAGTTCGCCGATGACCCGCCCGAGGATGAGCAGGGCGATGACGATGAGGATCAGCTCGGCCGAGGCGACCGCCACCCGCCGGCTCGCGGCCTGCAGACGCCGGGCGCGTTCCGGCCCGGGGATCGGCGCACGGGTGGTGGCGACCTCGTGCTCGTCGGCCCCGGTCCCGGTCGCGGTGTCGGCCCGGCTCGCACCGGTGTCCTCGCCGCGCTCGTCGGCGGCGGGCTCGGCGGCGTTCTCGGTGCGGTGTTCGTCGGGCATGCGTTGATCCCAGCACACCCGGACGTGTCCCACCGATCGGCCGGACGTGATCTGTGCGGCGTCACCGCGCGGATCGTCGGAGGCACGTCGTAGGTTCCCGGCATGCCGAAGACCGCCACCGCCGACCGGGTCGATCGCGAGGGGCTGCTCGCCTTCCTGCGCCCCCGGCACAAGGCCCTCCTGCTCACCCACCGCAGCGACGGGAGCCCGCAGTTGTCCCCGGTGACGTGCGGCGTCGACGACCAGGGGCGGGTGGTGGTCTCCACCTACCCGCAGCGGGCCAAGGCGGTCAACGCCCGGCGTGACCCCCGGGTCTCGCTCTGCGTCCTCTCCGACGACTTCGACGGCGCCTGGGTGCAGGTCGACGGCCAGGCGGAGGTGCTCGACCTTCCCGACGCGCTCGACCCGCTGGTCGACTACTTCCGGTCGATCAGCGGTGAGCACCCGGACTGGGACGAGTACCGCGCCGCGATGCAGCGCCAGGGCAAGTCGCTGCTGCGGGTCACCATCGAACGCTGGGGGCCGGTGGCCACCGGCGGCTTCCCGCCGGCACCGGCCTCGTCCTGACCCAACACGGGGGATCGACACGCCGCGACAAGGGCAGGAGCTTGCGTCGCGCCGTGCAAGCTGCTGAGCTTGCCGCATGCCCTTCGTGCTGACGGTCGACCAGCGGGACAGCCGCCGCAGCCCGGACCGGGTGCCCGAGGTGCTGTCCGCGCTCAGCGGGGTGCCCACCGTCCTGCGCTTCGAGCGCACCGCGGGGGACGAGGTCCAGGGCCTGCTCGACGACCCGGTCGTGGTGGTGGACGTCGTGCGCCGGCTGGTGCGCGACGGCGGGTGGAGCATCGGGATCGGGGTCGGCCCGGTGCACACGCCGCTCCCGGGGAGCACCCGGGCCGGGTCCGGTCCGGCGTTCATCGCAGCCCGCGCCGCCGTCGAGGCGGCCAAGCGCCGTCCCGTCCGGCTCGCCGTCCGGGGGGGCGCCGCTGAGCCGGCGGCGGATGCGCAGGCGGTGCTGACCGCCCTGGCCGCGCTGGTCGAGCGGCGCAGCGACCAGGCGTGGGAGGCGATCGAGCTGGTCGAGGGCGGGCGCACGCAGGCCGAGGCGGCCACCGAGCTGGGCGTCACCCGTCAGGCGGTGGGGCAGCGGCTGGGCGCAGGCCTGTGGGACGTCGAGCGGGACCTGCACCCCGCGGCGGCGCGACTGCTGGCCCGGGCGGCGGGATGAGCGTCGCCGCCCTCGTGGTCCTCGGCGTCCTGGCCGTGGCCGGAGCCGCCCTGACCCCGCACACCGACCGCCGGGGCAGCCGGTTCGGCGGGGCGCTGCTCGTGCTGCTGCTGGGCGCCGCCGCTGCGCTGGCCTGGCGGGCGGGCCGGGTCGGTGACGGGGTGGAGGTCGGCGGCCAGTTGCTCGCGGTCGCCTCCGCGGCGCTGGGCGGGGGACCGGTGGCGACCGCCGTCCTCCGGGCCGCCGACCCCGACCGGGTGGCGGGGCGCCGGCGCGCCTCGGACCCGGAGGTGCTGCGGGGCGGTGCCTGGATCGGTGTGCTGGAGCGCTCCGCCATCGCGGTCACCGTGCTCGCCGGGTTCGCCGAGGGGCTCGCCGTCCTGATCGCGGTGAAGGGGCTGGGGCGGTTCAACGAGCTGAAGGCCCCGGTCGCGTCCGAGCGGTTCATCATCGGCACCCTGGCCAGCGGCCTCTGGGCCCTCGGCTGCGTCGGCGTCGCCGTCCTCCTCCGCACCTGACCCCTCCACCAAAATGGCCATTTTGGTGGTGGAGGGGTTCAGTCGTGGAAGACCTCGATCTGGGCGCCCATCTCCACCAGTCGCTCGTAGAGCTGCTCGTAGCCGCGGGCGATGATGTCCACGTTGCGCAGCACCGAGTCGCCCTTGGCCGCCAGCATCGCCAGCAGGATGCAGACCGCCGGGCGCAGCGCCGGCGGGCAGACGATCTCCGCCGCCGACCAGCGGGTCGGCCCCTCCACCAGCACCCGGTGCGGGTCGAGCAGGCGCACGTCGGCGTTCAGCCGGGTCAGGTCGGAGAGGTGGATCGCCCGGTTGTCGTAGACCCAGTCGTGGATCAGCGTGCTGCCGGTGGCCGTCGCGGCGATCACCGCGAAGAACGGCAGGTTGTCGATGTTGAGCCCCGGGAAGGGCATCGGGTGCACCTTGTCGATGGGCGCCCGCAGCTGCGACGGGTGCAGGGTGATGTCGACCAGCCGGGTGCGGCCGTTGTCGGCCGGGTACTCCGGTGACAGGTCGAAGGACAGCCCCATCTCGGCGAGGATGGCCAGCTCGATCTCCAGGAACTCGATCGGGGCCCGGCGCACGGTGAGCTCCGAGCCGGTGACGATCCCGGCGGTCAGCAGGCTCATCGCCTCGACCGGGTCCTCCGACAGCGGGTAGTCGACGTCGGCGTCGAGCACGGGCTTGCCGGTGACGACCAGGGTGGTGGACCCGAAGCCCTCGATGCGCACGCCCAGCAGCTCCAGGTACAGGCAGAGGTCCTGGACCATGTAGTTCGGGCTGGCGTTGCGGATCGTCGTCGTCCCGTCGTGCCGGGCGGCGGCCAGCAGCGCGTTCTCCGTCACCGTGTCCCCGCGTTCGGTCAGCACGATCGTGCGGTCCCGCGCCACGGGCGGGGCGACGGTCGCCCGGTACTCCCCGGCGTGCGCCTCGACCTCCAGCCCGAAGGGGCGCAGCGCGATCATGTGCGGCTCGACGGTGCGGGTGCCGAGGTCGCAGCCGCCGGCGTAGGGGAGCCGGAAGTCCTCGGCCCGGTGCAGCAGCGGGCCCAGGAACATGATGATGCTGCGGGTGCGACGGGCCGCGTCGGCGTCGATCGCGGAGAGGTCCAGCTGCTCGGGGACGACGAGGGTCAGGTCCCGCCCGGCGGCGTCCCAGGAGGCGGAGACGCCGATCGAGGTGAGCACGTCGAGGATCCGGTCGACCTCGACGATGCGGGAGACGTTGCGCAGCGTCGTCCGGCCGCGGTTGAGCAGCGCGGCGCACAGCAGCGCGACCGCCGCGTTCTTGGACGACTTCACCGTGACGCTGCCCGACAGCGGCGTGCCACCCCGGACGCGCAGGTGGGTGGGGCCGGAGCGCCCCACGCTGATCAGCTCGCTGTCCAGTGCCGCCGACAGCCGGCCCAGCAGCTCGAGGGTCAGGTTCTGGTTGCCCTGCTCGATCCGGGCGATCGCGCTCTGACTGGTGCCCAGCCGCTCGGCCAGCTGCAGCTGGGTGAGCCCGCGGTGTCGCCGGGCGTCCCGCACCAGGGCGCCGATCTGGCGGAGGGACTGGGTCGTCGTGTCCTCGGTCAGCGTCATCGGCGACCACGGTATGTCACAAATGAGATCCGGACGGTCGTGGTACGCAGTCCTCCGGCCCGTCAGGATGAGGCATGGTCTTCTGGATCGCGGTCGGGGCCGTGCTCACCCTGCTGCTCGCGGTGGCCTGGTGGCTGGACCACTCGGCCCGGCGGCGCGGGTCCCGGTCACAGCACCACTCCGACGTCTGGTACGAGGTCCGGGAGGGCCGCCGGGACGCCGAGGTCCTCAGCCCGTTCGTCCGGGACAACTCCTGGACCAGTTGGAGCCGGCGGAACCGCCGCTGAGCCACCCGTCCGGGGACGCCGGGTGTCGAACCGGTGGTCAACGGACATGATGGGGGTGCCGGACCCCGGCCCCACCTGCGAGGAGAACCCCGTGTCCCAGACCCCGGCGCCGTCCGGTTCCGTGTCCCACCCCGAGCTGCTGGCCGTCTACGTCAACGACCACCTCGCCGCGGCCGCCGGTGGCATCGAGCTGGTCTCCCGGATGATCGGGGTGCACCGCGGGACCGAGTACGAGCAGCCCCTCCGTCAGTTGCTCGACGAGCTCCGTGAGGAGAAGGCCGCGATCACCGGGGTCGCCCGGGCGCTGGGCTTCCCGGTGCGCCAGTACAAGCAGCTGGCCACCTGGGTCGCGGAGAAGGCGAGCCGGGCGAAGCTGAACGGGCACCTGCTCACCCGGTCCCCGTCCAGCGACCTGGTCGAGTTCGAGTTCCTCGCCTCCGCCGTACGGGGCAAGCGCAGCGGCTTCGAGACGCTGCGGATCGCCGCCGTCGCCGACAGCCGGATCGACGCGGAGCTGCTCGACCGGCTGATCCAGCAGGCCAACCGCCAGCACGACTGGGTCACCGAGGTGCGCCGGGACGTCGCGGCGAGGGTCTTCGGTGGCGACCCGAGCGCCCCTGACCTCGCTGCGGACAACGGCAACGGTGACGGTGGTGGTGGCGACAACGGCGGCACCACGGGCGGCCAGGGCTGAGCTCCCGCTGCGCGGGGGCGGGGGCGGCGGTAGACACGTCGGCATGTGCCACGACCACGACAGCCGCCCGCCTGCGCCACCCACCGTCGGGGCGGTCGCCGAGCGGGGCACCCTCACGCTGACCGCCGCCGACGGCACCCGGTTCTCCGCCGCCTACGCCGCGCCGGCCACCGCGCCGCGCGCCGGCGTCGTCCTGCTGCCCGACATCCGGGGCCTGCACCCGTACTACGTCGCCCTGGCGGAGCGGTTCGCCGAGGCGGGGCTGGCCGCGGTCGCCATCGACTGGTTCGGCCGCACCGCGGGGATCGCCGAGAACGGCACCCGCGAGGAGGACTTCGACTGGGGGACGCACATCCCGCAGACCACGCCGGCCGGCGTCGACGCCGACACCACCGCCGGGATCGAGTACCTGCGCAGCCGTACCGACCCGGCGCTTCCGGTGGTCACCGTCGGGTTCTGCTTCGGCGGCAGCCACGCCTGGCGGCAGTCGGCCGGCGCCCTGGACCTGGCCGGCAGCGCCGGCTTCTACGGCCGGCCCAGCCTGGTGGGCGACGCCGCGGACGGCGCCCGCAAGCCGGTGGTGATGATCATCGCCGGGGCGGACAGCGCCACCCCGGTGGCGGAGCAACGGCAGCTGGCCGCCCGGATGCGCGCGGCCGGGGCCGAGGTGGACGAGGTGGTCTACGAGGGCGCGCCGCACTCCTTCTTCGACCGGTCGTTCGACGAGTGGACCGAGGCCTGCCAGGACGCCTGGCGGCACGTGCTCGCCCTCACCGATCGGGTGAGCGGCTCCTGAGCGGGCGGCCGACCGACGCCACCGGGCTCCTACGCTCGGTGGCGTGACCGACCCGCAGCCGCCCCAGCAGCCCATCGACCCCGGCGTCATCGCCCTCGCCGCGAAGGTCTTCGACCTGGCCCGGGAGGGCGACACCGAGCAGTTGGTGGCCTACCTCGACGCCGGGGTGCCGGCCAACCTCACCAACGACAAGGGCGACACCCTGCTCGTCCTGGCGGCCTACCAGGGTCGTGCCTCGACGGTGGCCGCGCTGCTGGAGCGCGGGGCGGACCACACCCGGGCCAACGACCGGGGCCAGACGGCGCTGGCCGCCGCCGTCTTCAAGCAGTCGGCGGAGACGGTGCGCAGCCTGCTCGCCGCCGGCGCCGACCCGGACGACGGTCAGCCCAGTGCCCGGGCGACCGCGCAGTTCTTCGACCTGCCGGAGATGACCGCCCTGCTGGAGAGCCCCACCGCCTGACCGGCCGCACCGGACGGTCGGATCAGGGTCGGTCGTCCTGGTCCCTCAGGACCCGCAGCACGCCGGTGAGACCCTCCTGGAGCGCAGCGAGCTCGCTCGGGCGCAGTGCCTGCAGGACGGCGGCGTCGGTCTCCACGTCCGACGCCATCAGCCGGCGGACCACCCGGACCCCGGCCCGGGTGGGCGTGAGCACCCGGCCCCGCCCGTCCCGGCTGTCCGGTGTCCGGTCGACCATGCCGGCGCGGACCAGTCGATCGACCAGGCCGGTGATGGTGGCCGGGCTCACCTCCAGCAGCTCGCTGAGGTGCTGCGGCGTCATCGACTCCTCGATCACCAGGAAGGTCAGCCCGCGCAGCTGCTGGAGGGTGAGCGGGGTGTCCAGCAGCGGCTCGAGGCGGCGCCGCACGCTGTAGTCGCCGATCTGCGCGCCCAGGCGCAGCACCGCCAGCACCTCGGCGGGGAGGTCGCGCCAGCCCTCGGGCCAGTCGTCGGGCACGTCGTCGGGGTCGGGCACGCTGGTCTCGATGGTCATGCGCACCTCCTCCGGGGGAGTGTCGGCGTTCACCGGTAGTTTGCTCGAAGCTAACTACTCGGTGCAAGCTGGCCGGGTCCACTCCCGACACCGGCCCCGGCCGTGGAGGAACGCGTGTCCCGTCTCGCCGTCCTGTCCCTGCGGAACCGAGCCCTGGTGGCGTTGGCCACCATCGCGGTTCTCGTGTTCGGGCTGATCTCGGCGGGCTCGCTGAAGCAGGAGCTGATCCCGAGCCTGCAGATCCCCGCTGCCGCCGTCGTCGCCACCCAGCCCGGCGCCTCGCCCGACGTGGTCGAGCGCCAGGTCGTGCAGCCGCTGGAGCAGGCCATCGGCACCGTGGACGGCGTGGTCGCCACGACCTCCACGGCCAGCACCGGGCTGGCGACGGTCGCCGTCGAGCTGGAGTACGGCTCCGACATCGACCGGGCCACCGCCGCGCTGCAGACCGCGGTCAGCCGGGTGCAGGCCCAGCTGCCGGCCGACGTCGAGCCCCAGGTGCTGGCCGGGTCGCTGGCGGACCTGCCCGTCGTGCAGCTGGCGATCGCCGCGCCGGGCGACACCGCCGCCCTGTCCGACCGGATCGACTCCGCCGTCGTCCCGCTGTTCGAGCAGGTCGAGGGCGTCCGCGACGTGACGGTCACCGGGGCCAGCGAGCCCCGCGTGCAGATCGCCCTGGACCCGGCCGCCCTCGCGGCGGCCGGGATCCCGGCAGCAGCGGTCACCGCCGTGCTCGAGGAGAACGGCGTGGTGCTGCCCGCCGGCACGGTGACCGAGGGGGAGCAGACCCTGTCGGTGCAGGCCGGTGACCGGCTCACCTCGGTCGAGGAGCTCCGCGCCCTCCCGCTGACCGGTGCCGACGGCGCGGTCACGCCGCTGAGCGCGGTCGCCACGGTGGAGCTGGGCGAGGCGCCGGCGACGTCCTACTCCCGGGTCGACGGTCAGCCGGCCCTCTCGGTCGGGCTGACCCAGACCCCGGACGGCAACACCGTCGACATCTCGCACGCCGTCGAGGACCTGCTGCCGCAGGTGCGGGAGCTGCTGGGTGAGGGCAGCACGGTGGCGGTCGTGTTCGACCAGGCGCCGTTCATCGAGGAGTCGATCGAGGGCCTGGCCACCGAGGGCGGCCTCGGGCTGCTGTTCGCCCTGGTCGTGATCCTGGTCTTCCTGGCCTCGGTGCGGTCCACGTTGATCTCGGCGGTGTCGATCCCGGTGTCGCTGTGCGTCACCTTCATCGGGCTGCAGGTCGCCGGCTTCTCGCTCAACATCCTCACCCTGGGCGCGCTGACCGTCTCGATCGGCCGCGTGGTCGACGACTCCATCGTGGTCATCGAGAACATCAAGCGGCACCTGTCCTACGGCGAGGCGCGCACCAAGGCGATCCTCGGCGGCGTCCGCGAGGTGGCCGGTGCGATCACCTCCTCGACCATCGCCACCGCGGCGGTCTTCCTGCCGATCGCACTGGTCGGGGGCCTGGTGGGCGAGCTGTTCCGGCCCTTCGCGCTCACCGTGGCGATCGCCCTGATCGCCTCGCTGGTCGTCTCGCTGACCATCGTCCCGGTGATCGCCTCGGCGTTCCTCAAGGCGCCGGAGACCGACCGGGAGGACACCGCCGAGGTGGCCCGCGAGCGGGAGGCGGCCGAGGCGGCGGAGCGGCGCACCTGGTTGCAGCGGCTGTACGTCCCGGCGCTGCGCGGCGTGCTGGCCCACCGCCGCTGGACCGTCGCCGGTGCGCTGGCCGTCTTCGTCGGCACCCTGGCGCTCACCCCGCTGCTGCAGACCAACTTCATCGGCGACGCCGGTGAGGACACCGTCACCGTCACCGCCGCCTACCCGGCCGGCACCAGCCTGGCCGCGCAGGACGAGCGGGCCCGCGTCCTGGAGAGCGCGCTCGGCGAGGTGCCCGGGGTGGGGACCGTGCAGACCACGGTCGGCTCGGCCGGCGGGTTCGCCGCGTTCAGCGGTGGCGGTGGCACGCCCACGGCGACGTTCTCGCTGACCCTGGCCGAGGACGGCGACCCCGAGGAGACCCGCGCGGAGATCCGGACGGTCGCCGAGGAGCTCCCCGACGTCGGGGAGGTCACCGTCGCCGCAGCCGGCTCCGGGTTCGGCAGCTCGACGGTCGACGTGCTGGTGCAGGCGGCGGACGCCGACGTGCTGGCCGAGGCCGCCGACCAGGTGCAGCAGGCCGTGTCCGAGGTCCCCGGGGCCACCGACGTCACCAACGACCTGTCGGCCGGGCTGCCGGTGGTCCGGGTCGACGTCGACCCGGTGGCGGCCGCCGAGGCCGGGCTGACCGAGGCGCAGGTGACCCGCACCCTGGCCGGGCTGACCAACGCCGTCCCGCTCGGGGAGATCGACGTCGACGACGCGAGCACGCCGGTCTACCTGGACCCGGTGCAGGCCCCGCAGACGGTCGAGCAGCTCCGCGCCGTCGTCCTGCCGACGGCCGGGGGCCTGGTGCCGCTCACCCAGCTGGCGACGATCGAGGAGGAGCAGGCCCCCAGCTCGATCAGCCGGGTCGACGGCGAGCGCAGCGCGACCGTGTCGGCGACCCCAGCCGGCACCGACCTCGGTGCGCTCACCGCCGAGCTGCATGCAGCGATCGACGGGCTCGACCTGCCGGCCGGTGCCGAGGTGTCGATCGGTGGCGTCGCCGCCGACCAGGGCGAGGCCTTCGCCGACCTGGGCCTGGCCCTGGTGATCGCCGTGGTGATCGTCTACCTGGTGATGGTGGCGACCTTCCGCAGCCTCACCCAGCCGTTCATCCTGCTCGTCTCGGTGCCGTTCGCCGCGACCGGTGCGCTGCTGATGCTGTTGGTCACCGGCACCCCGCTGGGCGTGCCGGCGCTGATCGGGGTGCTGATGCTCATCGGCATCGTGGTGACCAACGCGATCGTGCTGATCGACCTGGTCAACCAGTACCGGGAGCAGGGTCGCCCGCTGGCCGAGGCGGTCAGCGAGGGTGCCCGCAAGCGGCTGCGGCCGATCGTGATGACCGCGGCGGCCACGGTGCTGGCCCTCACCCCGATGGCGTTCGGGCTGACCGGCGGCGGGGTCTTCATCTCCCAGCCACTGGCCCTGGTGGTGATCGGCGGCCTGATCACCTCCACGGTGCTGACCCTGCTGCTGGTGCCGGTCCTCTACACCTCGCTGGAGACCCGCCGCGAGCGGCGGGCGGCCACGCGCGCGGGGGTCGCGGAGCCGGAGCCGGCGGCGGAGGAGCTGCAGCCGGCCTGACGTCCGGTGCGCAGTTCCGGTCGCCGGCGGCGGTGTGTCCGCGCGTGTCGGCGACCGGAACTGCTCACTCGGGGGCGGGGGAGACCGAGGACGGCGCGGGCGCCGGGTGCCCGGCGCGGGGGCGGCCGGGCAGGAAGGCGGTCAGCACCGCCAGTGCCAGGCACGCCCCGCAGCCGATCGCGGCCAGCACGGTGTAGCCGCTGGACGGCGGCAGGTCCGTACCGGCCGGGGTGAGCGCCTCCAGCACCGTGGCGCTCAGCGCGCTGCCCAGCGCGAACCCGACGTAGCGCAGCACCTGGTTGAGGCTCATCGCACTGCCGGTCTCCCCGGCCGGCACGGCACCGACGATCAGCCCGGGCAGTGCCGCAAAGGTCAGGCCCACGCCGAACCCGGCGACCGCCATTGCCACGAACAGCTGCCACAGCTCCTCGCGGACCAGGCCGAACAGCACGGTGCCCAGCAGGAGGACGAGGGCGCCGACCGGCAACACCACCCGCGGCCCGGCGGCCCGGTCCAGCGGCCGGCCGACCCGGCTGGCCAGGAAGCTGGCGACGGAGAACGGCAGCAGGATCAGCCCGGCCACCACGATCGAGGTGCCGAAGCCGTAGCCGGAGGACTCCGGGGTCTGCGCCAGCCGGGGCACCGACGACAGCAGCAGGTAGTTCGCCAGGCCGACGAGCAGGGCGGCGCCGTGCGCGGTGGCGGCGACCCGGCCGCGGGCCAGCCGCAGGTCGACCAGCGGGGCCTCGGCGCGCAGCTGCCACACCGCCCAGGCGACCAGCGCGAGGACGGCGACGACGGCCAGCCCGAGCACCGAGGGTGAGGTCCAGCCCCAGGTGCCGGCCTCGCCGAGGGCCAGCAGCCCGGTGGCGAGCCCGATCCCGAGCAGCACCGCGCCGGCGACGTCCAGCCGCCGGGGCGGCACGTCGGGCGAGGGCGGGTAGACCAGCGCGGCGGCGGCCAGGGCGAGCACGCTGGCACCCGCGCCGAACCAGAAGGCGGCGTGCACCCCGCCGAGCTCGGCGATCGCCCCGGTCAGCGGGTAGCCCAGCCCGACACCGGCGGCGACGGTGACCGACAGTGCCGCGACCGTGGACCGGGAGCGCTCACCGGTCAGGGCGGTGCGGGCGGTGGCGATCGCCAGCGGGGTGAGCCCGAGGCCCAGCCCCTGCAGCCCGCGGCCGGCGACCAGCCAGCCCAGGCCCAGCGGGAGGGCGGCCAGCACGTTGCCCAGCAGCACCACGGTGAGGACGACGAGCACCACGGTGCGGCGGTGCCGGCCGTCGCCGAGCCGCCCGATCACCGGCGTGGCCACCGCACCGACCACCAGGGTGATGGTGAGGGACCACTGCGCGCTGGTGATCGAGACGTCGTTGGCCGCGGCGATCGCCGGGACCAGCGGGGCGCCCAGGCTGCTGATGACCGCGACGAGCATGGCCAGGTAGAGGAGCACCGGGACCAGTGCCGGCCGGGCCGGCGACGCGGGAGGGGCGGTCACGCCGGCGACGATAGGTGCGGCCTGCACCCTGGCCGGGGTGCGTCTTCCGCCCAGCGGCGGCCCGGCCCGGCGCGCTGGGTAGCGTCGGCGGAGCTGGGTGCAGAGGTCGACACGAGGGAGCGGGATGCCGGACTGGGTGCAGGACGCGGTGTGGTGGCACGTCTACCCGCTGGGCTTCGTGGGCGCCGAGCGCGAGGCGACCGAGGTGGTGACGCACCGACTGGACCGGCTCACCGGCTGGCTGGACTACGCCGTCGAGCTGGGCGCGAACGGACTGGCGCTGGGTCCGGTGTTCGCCTCCAGCACGCACGGCTACGACACCGTCGACCACGGTCGGATCGACCCGCGGCTCGGGGACGACGACGACTTCGACGAGCTGGTCGCGGCCGCTCACGAGCGCGGCCTGCGGGTGCTGCTCGACGGGGTGTTCAACCACGTCGGCCGCGAGCACCCGGCGTTCCAGGCGGTCGTCGACCGGGGGCCCGACGCGCCCTCGGCGGCCTGGTTCCGGCTGCGCTGGCCGGACGGCTGGCAGCCCGGCGTCGTACCGGAGTACGACACCTTCGAGGGCCACGGCCAGCTGGTCGCCCTGGACCACTCCGCGCCGGTGGTCGCCGACTGGGTGACCGAGGTGATGACGCACTGGCTGGACCGCGGTGCCGACGGCTGGCGGCTGGACGCCGCGTACGCCGTCCCGGCGTCCTTCTGGGCGACCGTGCTGCCCCGAGTGCGGGAGCAGCACCCGGAGGCCTACCTGGTGGGCGAGGTCATCCACGGGGACTACGCGCAGCTCGTGCGGGAGTCGACGATGGACGCGGTCACCCAGTACGAGCTGTGGAAGGCGATCTGGAGCTCGCTGAACGACGGCAACCTGCACGAGCTGGCGCACGCGCTGGGCCGGCACGACGGGTTCCTGGACACGTTCGTGCCGCTGACCTTCGTCGGCAACCACGACGTCACCCGGATCGCCAGCCGCCTCGACGACGTCGCGCACCTGCCGCACGCGCTGGCGGTGCTGTTCACCGTGGGCGGCACGCCGTCGGTCTACGCCGGCGACGAGCAGGCCTTCACCGGGGTGAAGGAGGACCGGGCCGGTGGGGACGACGCCGTCCGGCCGCCCTTCCCGGAGTCCCCGGACGAGCTGGCGCCCTTCGGTGAGCCCACCCGCCGGCTGCACCAGGAGCTGATCGGGCTTCGCCGGCGGCACCGCTGGCTGCACACCGCGCGCGTCACGCCGCTGCACCG
>NZ_JAAKGN010000056.1:0-27871 GCF_011039295.1 Modestobacter sp. KNN46-3
GCTGGTCGCCGGGCAGGGGCCAGCCGGTGTCCCGGCGGAGCAGTCCGACGAGCACCAGCGCCGCGGGGGCGACGTCCGAGGCGGCCGTCTGCTCGGTGATGCGGTCGAGCAACGTGGCCCGGGTGGGCAGCAGGGAGACGGCGGCGGCGTGGAGGCCCGGCGGTGACGGGGCCTCGTCGGCGACCGGGGTGGCGGCGATCGGCATGACGGGGGTGTCGGCGTCCTGGACGGCTCGGTTGAGGCCCGCGACGACCGGGGTGCCCCGTCGGAGGGAGCGGCCGCTGCCCGCCGCTGAGGCGGGTGGTCCGCCGCGGCCCCGGCTCAGGGACCGACGAGGGTGCCCACCCGCTCGATGAGCGCGGCGACGGTGCCGGCCGACGCCTCTGCTGTTGCCGGAGGCGGCGGGGTCGTCGCGGTCGGTGCCGGCTCCGAGGGCTGCGGCGCGACCGTCGCTCCCGGCGCACCGGTGGACGGCGGGGTGGGGCTCGGTGGCGGTGCGTCCTGGGTCAGGAAGGACTGGACGGGCGGCTCGTCGGTCGACGGGGCGTCGGTGGTCTCCGGAGCCGGCTGGCTGCTCGTCGCGGGCGTGCTGTCGTCCGCCGGCGTCGCCCCGGTCGGCTTCGTGCCGGTCGGCTCCGTGCCGGTCGGCCTCGCGTCGGTCGGCTCCGTGCCGGTCGGCCTCGCGTCGGTCGGCTTCGCGTCGGTCGGCTTGGCGCCGGTCGGCACGGGTGTCACCGGGCGGGTGCCAGGCGGCGTCGGCTCCCCGTTCCCGGTGGGCGAGCCGGCGGACGCGCTGCTGGTGGTGGTCGGACCAGGGGCCGGTCGGTCGGCGCTGTCGGGGCCTGGCGCGGCAGCACCGGGCCGGGTGGCCGCGGCGTTCGCCGGGGCTGGGGCCGTGCCGTCGGGCTCTGCTGCCCGCGCGCCGGGGTCGTCGGGAGCGGGCGGCACCACGGCCGGGCTGGGCGAGGCCGCGCCGGCCAGGACGCCGCCGGCGGTGAGCGCCGCCAGTGTGTCGTCGGCCTGGTCGGGGTGGGCGGCGATCTCGGCGGCGACCGCGTCGTGCATGCCGAGTGCGGTGGTGGACCGGGCGAGCACCGGCGTCGCGGTGATCAGCAACAGGGTGGCGCCGGCGAGGACCCGCTGCGGTGTCCGGCTGCGCCGGCGGCGGGCATCGGGGTGCGAGCTCGGCGCCTCGTCCGCCGCGTGCCGACGGCGCACCGACCGCAGCGGCTCCGGGATCGGCAGCGTGGGCTCGGCCGCCTGGGGCGGCGGTGCGGTGACCACCCGGTGCCGGCCGGTCTCGGGGGGCGCCGGTGGCACCTGGAGCCGGCGGTGCCGGCCGGAGGTCTCCGGGTCTGGTCGATCGGTCTGCACGTCCTGCGTTCCCCCCTCGCGCGCCGGCACGAGCCGACGGCAGCAAGGTAGTTGTCGTGGCAGCCTGTGCCTAGACGACTACGGCGTGTCCGCATCGACACGCTGGGCGGGGTGGTGTCGACGCCAGCGGCTCGGAGCGTCTGCGCCCGAGGTGCCCGACAGCCCGCCCGCAGTGACTCAATTCACCCGCTACCAGATGGATCGGGTATCGGGAAATGCCGCGTGTGTCCTTGCAGTCAGTATTGGCCGACTGACTGCGTGTGCTCGGAAATGGTTGCTACACCAAGACCCGTAGAACTTCCATTCTCTCGGGGTGCCGCTATTGCTACGACTTCGTTACCTTCACCCTGGCCGGTCGGACAGAGCAGTCGTCGGTCCGTCCAAACATGGCTACGAGGTGCGCTTCCCGTGGCGCCGACCTCCCGGGGGTGTACTGCATGAGCATGATCGACGAGCGGAACAACGCCGTCCGTCCTCGACGGGGCACGGCGTCCAAGCACCGGGCGCAGGAGCCGCGGCGCCGCACGTTCGCACGCTCCTGGCTGCGCGGTGAGGGCACCGTGGCCCGCCGGGCCTGGCGTGCCCAGTACGTGCGTCGCATCGCCTTCGGGGACGCGGCAGCGGCCAGCGCCGCCGCCACCGTCGGTTACCTGACCCGCTTCGGCCCCGAGGGGATGTCCGCGGGCCAGCAGGCGTCGGTCTGGATGGCCACGATCCTCCCCGTGGCGTGGGTGACCCTCATGCTCGTCAGCCGCAGCTACGAGGAGCGCTTCCTGTGGGTGGGCCCGGAGGAGTTCCGCCGGGTCTTCTCCGCCGCCGTCCTGCTGCTCGCCCTGGTCGGCACCGTCTCCTGGGCCTTCAAGCTCGAGATCGCCCGGGGCTTCATCGTGGTCGCCCTGCCGCTGGCCACCGGTCTCTCGCTGCTGCAGCGTTACCTGCAGCGGCAGTGGGTGCACCGCCGTCGCGCCGAGGGGCGCTTCCTGCAGACGGCGATCCTCGTCGGTCACCGCAGCGGGGTCACCGCGCTGCACGCGCAGATCGACCGTGAGGCCTACCACGGCTACCGGGTGATCGGCTGCTGCCTCCCGGCCGGCCCGCAGGGGGAGTCCCCGGAGGCCTTCGACGGGCTGCCGGTGCTGGGCACCCTCGACGAGGTGGTCGACGTCGTCCACGCCTACGAGGTCGACACCGTCGCGGTGCTGCCCTCTCCGGAGCTGGACGGTCCGGCGCTGCGCCGGCTGGGCTGGGACCTGGAGAAGACCCGCGCCGAGCTGCTGCTGGCTCCTGCGGTCACCGAGATCGCCGGCCCCCGCGTGCGCATCCGCCCGGTGTGCGGGCTGCCGCTGCTGCACATGGAGCGGCCCGAGCTGCGTGGCGTCCGCCGGCTCACCAAGGAGTCCTTCGACCGCACGGCCGCGACGGTGGGGATCCTGCTCATCCTGCCGGTGCTCGCCGCCCTGGCCCTGGCCGTCGGGCTCACCAGCCGTGGCGGGGTGTTCTACCGGCAGGAGCGCGTCGGCCGGGACGGGCAGACCTTCGGGATGCTGAAGTTCCGCACCATGGTCGCCGGCGCCGACCGGATGGTGCCCGACCTGGCCGAGCAGAGCGACGGCAACGGCGTCCTGTTCAAGATGAAGGGCGACCCGCGGGTCACCCCGATCGGCCGGGTGCTGCGCCGCTACTCCCTCGACGAGCTGCCGCAGCTGCTGAACGTGCTGCGCGGTGAGATGTCGCTGGTCGGGCCGCGCCCGCCGCTGCCCACCGAGGTCGAGCGCTACGGCTTCGACATGCACCGCCGCTTCCTGGTCAAGCCCGGGATCACCGGGCTGTGGCAGGTCAGTGGCCGCTCCGACCTCTCCTGGGACGACTCGGTGCGCATCGACGTCCGGTACGTGGAGAACTGGTCCTTGGCCTTCGACTTCATGATCCTGTGGAAGACCGTGGGTGCGGTCTTCCGCGGCTCCGGCGCCTACTGACCGACCGCCGCCGACCGGGGTGGGCCTGGGCTGCGCATGCAGCCCCGGGCCCACCCCGACGTCGTTCCGGCGCCGGTGTCAGTGGGCCGTGCACCCCTGACGCGCACCCCTCACGCCCGGTGACGGCCCGACACGACGGAGGCGGGGCGCTGGTCTGCCAGCGCCCCGCCTCCGTCCTGCCGTCCGTCTCGGACGCGTCAGATGATCAGCAGCCCGGCGTCCTCGGCCTGGATGACGGCCTCGACGAGCTTCCGCGGTGACTTGTAGGTACCGAAGGGGAGCAGGTGGGTCGCGTACCCGTCGAGCATCCGCTCGATGTGCACACCGTGCCGACCGTTGATGACGGCGTGCGCGCTGTTGCCGATCTTCTGGATGGCCACCGCGCGCCCCCGGGACGTGAAGCGCTCTTCCCCGGCCGCGGCCGCACTGGGCACGTCGCCGAACGGAGGGGTGCCGGTCACGGCCACCGCGGTGCCGGCCACGGCCACGGAGGCCCCGATCACGAAACGTCTGCGATCCATGTGCCTCGGTCCTCCTAGACGTAGTTGTAGTCGAGCCGGTTGATGTCGAGGACGTCAGCCGGGGTCCGCGGGACGACCAGGCCCTGCATCGAGTCGTTGAGGTTGTGCCCGGTGGGACCGCCGGAGGTGGGCTGGTAGTTGTTCACGCCCCGCATCCCCTGCCAGACCCACCAGAGCCGGTCCACGTTCGCGTGGGTCAGCCAGAAGACCGGGTCGTTCGGCGAGGTGCCGGCGAGCATGTCGCCGCCCACCCACCGGTGCACCAGGTTGTGCATGCGGGGGCCTCCGGACCAGCCCTCCATCCGGTTGCGGAAGGTCGCCACGCTGGCGTCCCAGGGGGACCTGTCGTAGGTGGTGTAGCGGTCGATTGCGTCGGTGACCTGTGCCGGGGTCGGCAGGCTGCTCGACCCGCGGGGGTCGCGACCAAGGAGCCGGATCAGGCCGGGCGTGGAGCGCGGGACGAGGGCGCCGGTGCTGTTGTTGACGATGAGCGCCACCCAGTGCGCGAACGGCCCGTTGAGCACCCGGTTGCCTCGGGCCGGGTCGCCGTCGCCGCCGATGCCCCCCGCGGTCCACAAGGGCGAGCGTCGCGGGTCGCCACCGTTGAGGGCCGTGTCGTTCTGCCACCGCCAGTAGGGCATGCCCTCGATCGACGGGTCGACGGCCTGCAGGGCGTTCTCGATGTCGAGCAGGGTCGCCCGGTGCCAGGGGAGGAAGGCGGGTGCGCGATGGGCGGCGTTGCGCGTGGAGCCCGGGGGGGTCGCGACGTTCATCGCGGCGACGTGGTTCCGGATGAACTGGTCGTAGGTGCCGTTGGCCTTGAGCACGTTGAAGGCCGAGGTCAGCCGCTGCACCTCGGTCGAGGACAGGCTCAGGATGTTCCGTCTCGTCCCGGTCATCAGGAGCACACCCCTTCCCGGCGCGACGGGGGGGCTATCGGTGCCGCAGGGCCTCGTTCCAGCATGTCCGACCCTTCGAGAACAGTTGGTGACGTACGACAGAGGTAATCGAACCGTCGGGAATCCGCACCTGGAAGGCGCGAACTCGAAGGTCGATCACTCGTAATCTCGTCGACACCATAGCCACATCTCGCGCGGATATGGAACGAGCGAGCTGCCACTTCTCCCCGTGATCAGGGGGTCACGATGAGCATTTCCGAATGTCACTCATCGCGTGCATTCGGTGACTCATTCAGTGCATGTCGGAGCGGCCGCTGCTCGTACGGTGACTGTCCGGTGACCGACAGGCTCAGTCGGCCCGCGGGGCGCCGGAGGTGGGGCGACGGCGGTCGGCGAGCGCGGCGAGCCACAGGTCCTCGACCCGCGGGAACACCGCGTCGGCGCTGAAGCGCTCCTCGAAGGCCTGCAGGGCCGACTCGGCCAACCGGGACCGGCGCTCCGGGTCGCTGAGCACCGACTGCAGGGCGGCCCGGAAGGCCTCCACGTCCCCGGGCGGGACGACGATGCCGTGCTCGTCCCCCAGGACCGCGGCGATGCCCCCCACGTCGGTGGAGACCACGCAGTTGCCGCGGGCCATCGCCTCCAGGATGAACATCGGCATCGCCTCGTCCCGGGACGGGAGCACCGCGATGCGGGACCGGTCCAGCAGCGCCATGAGCTCCTCGTGCGCCAGCGAACCGGCCATCGTGAGCCCCTCGACGTCCGCACGCACGAGCGCGGCGTCCTGGACGGGGCCGGCCACGACGAGCTCCCAGCCCGGGGCGTCGATCCGGGCCCACGCCTCCTGCAGCACGTCGATGCCCTTGCGGTGCGACACGACGCCGCCGAAGACCACCAGGTCCTCCTTCGCCACGGGCGCGCTGGAGGGGATCGCGTTCGGGATCAGCACCACCCGCTCGGCCGGCACGAAGCGGGCCGCCACCTCCGAGGACTCGGCCGACAGGCTGATCACCCGGTCGGCGCCACGCAGCGCCCACCCGGTGAGCCGCGGGTGCGCGGCGGCGAAGGCGGCGAACGAGCTGCCGTGCAGGTGCGCCACCGCGGCGATCCCGCGGCGGTGTGCCACCCGCATCAGCGCGCCCTCGCGGACGAAGGACCCGCGCTCGGACAGGTGCGCCACCACGACCGAGGACCGCCGGGGCAGCCGCAGCACCCTGCCCAGCGCACCGGTGCCCTTCACCAGGGCGGCCCGCAGGTCGTGCGGGTCCCCCCGGGAGGTGATCACCGCGACGTCCACCCGCGGGAAGGGCCACGCCAGGTAGCCGTTCATGACCTGCGTCATCCCACCCGGGATGTCCCCCACGCGGCCCAGGTGGTGCACGGTCGGCCGGGTCGTCACCGCGATCAGCCCGCGACCGGCTCGGTGGTGGCCGGGGCCGATGGGGAGCGCCCGGACAGCACCTGCTGGATGTCGTCGCGGTGCCCGCGCAGCCGCCGGCGCGCCTCCAGGAGGGCGCCGAACATCTCGGCCCGCCGTCCGGCGAGGGTCTCCAGCCGGGCCACCAGCTCGTCGGCGGAGTCGGTGGCCGCCGACACGGTCACCCCCGGGATGCCGATGGTGGTGAAGTGCCGGTCCACCTTGTCGGAGTCCCCGACCGGTGATCCGACCGGCACCGCGCCCTCGGTGAACGCGGCGATGACCACGTGCAGCCGGTCCGACAGTGCGATCGCGGTGCGGGAGTACAGCTCCCGCAGCCGGCGCTCCTGCTCGTCGTGACCGGTGGGGCCGTCCCAGCCGAGCGTCTGGCCGCCCAGGTCCGCCGCCAGTCGCTGGGTGCGCTCTTCGTCGGTCCACACCTGGGTGACCGCCCAGATCTCCAGGTCGTGCGCCGCGGCGTACGCCCGGACGCCGTCCAGCCAGGCCTGACTCGGGTAGGGGCGGGCCGGGTCCTCGCCGCGCATCGACACCACGAGCGCGTTGCGCTCGGCGGCGGGGGAGGCGAACCGCGCGACGGCGGCGTCGTCGGCCCCCTCGCCGAAGGCGAGGTCCGGCATGACCGCGCCGGTGCCCATGTAGCGGCCGGTCGCGTCGTCACGCCACAGGGTCCGGTCCGACAGGGCGATGGACGGGCGCATCAGGGCGCGGGGCACGGCTGCGTAGTTGCGCGTGCCGACCCCGGCCCGGACGGCGGCGCCGCCCCGCAGCTTCAGCGTCAGCAGCAGGGGCAGCAGGGAGAGGTGCTCCTTCATGCCCACGAGGGTCAGCTGGATCTCCCCGGGCTTGAAGACGTAGGCGGCCCGGCCCCGCCCGGCCGAGGTCAGGGCGACCCGGTACCAGGCCCGCAGTGACCGGTAGACGTGGTCGCCCGGCCGGAGCCCGAGGCCCTCGTCGTAGCCGGCAGGGGAGGCCCCCACGTAGACGTGCAGCTCGCCCACCGGACGCACCCAGTCGAGGAGCTGCCGGCGCAGGATGATGTCCCCCACGTTCTCGTACTGGCCGCGGCCGATCGCGAAGACCTTCGTCATGCGGGCGCCTTTCGGTGACGGTGGCGGCGGTGGCGTCGTCGGCACCTCAGGACACGCAGGTCCGCAGTGGCCTCGACGGCGCCCTGGGGGGCGCAGGTCCGGTGGCCCACGGAGCCGTCGAACGGTAACGCACCGTGCGCCCCGGCTGGGCTGCTCACCGGTCGGCGACGGCCAGCAGCCGGCGGTAGGCGGGGAGGGACGCCTTCGCCGAGACCGCCAGCGCCAGGCGCTTGGCGTCCCGCCGGCGGGCCAGGAGCACCAGTTCCCGTACCCCCAGCCGACGGCGCAGCCGGCGCACGTGCTGGGCGCTCTCCGCGGGGCTGTAGGAGCCGAGGACGGCGTCCTTGAGCCCGGAGAGGGTGAGGTAGCGGGTCACGAAGTAGCGGTACTCGGCCGTCCCGATCGCCGTCGGGTCCATCCGCCGGGCGGCGCCCTCGACGGCGGCGGCGATGAGCTCGAGGGACTCCACGCGCCGGGACCGGGTGGTGATGATCGAGGCGCTGCGCACCCGGTACTCGTAGACGGTCACCGGCAGGAAGCCCACCCAGCGGGCCCCGGCCACCGCCTGGGCGACCATGGCGAGGTCGGACTGCACCCGGGCGGGGGTGAAGTCGATGCTGCCCAGCAGCTCCCGGCGGAACAGCTTGTTCCACAGGTGCCCGGTGATCCGGCCGGTCAGGAAGAGGCTGAACGCCTCGTGGCCCGGGACGGGTGGGCCGGCCGGCGGCTCCTTGCTGGTGGGTGCCTTGCCGGACTCGAAGGTGGCGAGAGCACCGGCCACGACCACGTCCGTGCCCGGGAACGCCGCGGCGGCAGCCAGCAGCTGGGCGGCGGCGTCGGGCGGCCAGCCGTCGTCGGAGTCCACGAACCAGATCCAGTCCGCGGTCGCCTCCTGCACCCCGCGCTCCCGAGCACGCGCGACCCCGCCGTTCTCCGGCAGGGGGACGAACCGGATCCGGTCGTCCCGGTCGGCCGCGGCCTGGGCGATCGCCCGCGAGCCGTCGGTGGAGCCGTCGTCGACGAGCACCAGCTCGACGTCGACCCCCTCCTGGCCCAGCACCCGGTCGATCGCGTCGGCGAGGTGGGCGGCGTCGTTGTAGACGGGCAGCACGACGCTGATCAGCACGTTTCCTCCAGGAGGCGGTCAGGCGTAGGCAGGGTAGCCGTAGCTGATCAGCGCCTGCTCCTCCCAGGGGCGGGCGTACCGGCGCACGAAGCGCTCGGGGTAGGGCAGCGAGAACGGGTGGTCGCCCTCGACCGTCTGCGGCACACCGCGGGTCACCGAGGTCACCAGCCCCACGTGGTGCGGGCGGTTGACCTCCCCCCGGGAGTAGAAGACCAGCGCCCCGGGCTCCGGGTCCGAGCCCACCCGGCCATCGCGCTGCAGCTCCGCGTAGAGGGTCACGGGGTCGGCCGTCCGTTGCACCCCGTTCTCGCGCAGCAACCAGGTGACGTAGACGGCGCTCCACGGCTCCGACGTCTCACCGAACCAGGCGCGCCACGGGCTGCCGAGAAGCCGGCGCCCGGCGGTCCGGTCGGCCTCGGCCAGCACCGCGTCCAGGGAGCCGGGAACCAGCTCGGACGGCGCCGGCGTCTCCGGGGGCGGCGCCGTCACCGGCGGGACGTCGGGCTGCCCCGACCGGGCCAGCCCCGCCACGACGGCCGCGCCACCGGCGAGGACGGCGCCGCCCCCGAGCAGGAACGTGCGACGGCTGACCGGCCGCCGACCGGGGGCCGGGGCGTCCCGGCCGTCGGGGCCGGTCGGCTGGTCGCCGCGCAGGGACGGGCCGTGCGGGTCGATCACGCCGACGCCCCGTTCCGGTAGGAGCCCGGGTCCGCTTCCTCGACCGTGCGGGCGATCTTGTGGCCGGTGTGCCAGAGGGTCACCCGGTCGAAGCGGCCGGCCACGCGGTAGAGCTGCATGTCGGTCCGGTGGGCCTCGGAGTCCGGCCGGAGGAGCACCCGGGGGACCCGGAGCCGGCCGTCGGCGAGCTGCATCGGACGGACCGCCGTCGACTCGCCCTGGTTGAGGTGGCACTCCACCCAGCCGGACGCGATGGACGACGACGCCCGGACCCGGAACACCACGTCGGTCCACTGCCCGCGGCGGTAGGGCAGCGAGAGGAAGGGGACCGGGTCGCCGGGGTTCAGCTCGTTGCCCCGCACGCTGAACTCGTCGACCGGGTCGTCGGGCGTGCGGCGCTCGGTGTGCAGCACGAACGGGGAGCCCTGCTCGTACGGCGGCCCGTAGAACTGGAAGACCGCGATGTAGCCGGACGCCTCGCCGCCGGGGCGGAGCACGCCGTCCCGGGGGTGGACGGAGGGGAAGTCGTCGGGGGGCAGGAAGGCGAAGCCGACGCAGAACTCGTCGCCCTCGCGGATGTTGGACCGGCTGGAGGACTGGAACCGCACGGTGCCCGACGTGGGCTGGTCGCGGTCGCCCCGCGCGCTGTCGGGCACGGAGACCCGGACCGCCCGCCGCGCCGGCCCGAGCACCGGATCGGGCTCGACGGAGGCGTACTCGGCCCCGACGACCGCGGTGTTGCTGGCCAGCCACTGCTCGGTCGAACCGCTGTAGTCCGCGGCCCAGGCGAGCTCCTCCCGCCATCCGCCGGCGGACTCCGCACGCACGGCGTCCCGGTCGTTGGCGGTGACGACGGCGATGTAGGGCGCCTCCACCCGGATGCCGTCCACGACCGCCGAGGCGGTGATCCAGAACAGTGCATCGGCCGGTGCCGGCACCTCGGGGTCGACCAGCTTGCGCGTGGTGTCCCAGCGGACGGCGTACGTCCGGTCGCCGACCCGTTCGGCCGGCCGGGTCCCGAACTCCGGATCGCCGATGGCGACCGTGACATCGCCCACCCTGCTGCCGCCGCGCACCTCGATCCGCACCACGACCGTGCCCCGCACCCGGGCCCCGGGAGCTGGGTCCAGGACGGCGATCGAGGCCATGCTCCTCCTCCGGGCGGTGCGTGCGACGGTGTCACGGCGGGCCCTGGGCCAGGGAAGTCGCCTTCGGTCCAGGGTACGTGCCGACCCGGCCACGCCTGCCTCTGTCGGTCACCGGTG
This sequence comes from Modestobacter sp. KNN46-3, assembly GCF_011039295.1. Taxonomy (NCBI): domain Bacteria; kingdom Bacillati; phylum Actinomycetota; class Actinomycetes; order Geodermatophilales; family Geodermatophilaceae; genus Modestobacter; species Modestobacter sp. KNN46-3. The sequence goes on from NZ_JAAKGN010000056.1 coordinate 10,366, forward strand.
GACGGGGACGGGGTCTACGGTGCGTGCGCTGTCGCGGCGTCATCCCCCGATCGGGTGACACCCGGACGGGATCGGCCACAGGTCTTCCCTGGCATCTGCGTTCGGTGGAGGCTAGTTTTCCGGTACACCTGTTGCGGTCCTGCGGCTCGGTGCCGACCACCCGTCCCGGTTCTCATGGAGGGCCTAGCCCGTGTCCCGAGTCCGCCCGGACGTCCCCGCGTCCGACCTGTCCGCCGTCCGCTCGCCCCTGGCCAGTCGCCGCACCGTCCTGCTGGGTGCCGCTGCCGGGCTCGCCGGCGTGGCCGTCGCGGCTCGGCCCGCCCAGGCGGCCCCGGTCTACACCCCCATCCCGAAGCTGCCGGGTGAGGTGTCCCGGACCGACACCCGGACCACCCGGATCGGGAAGAAGAAGTTCGAGGTCATCGACGTCGTGTGGGGCAAGGACCGGGCCCGGCTCTACGTGCCGTGGGCGACCCCGCCGAAGGCGCCGAAGCCCGGCGCGGTGGCCTGGATGTACCACTCGAACGGCAGCACGCACACCGCCCTCGACGGCGCCTACGCCTACCCCGGCATGCTGATGGTCGACCGGGGTGCGGTCTGTGTCTGCCCGAACTTCGGTGGCAGCACGTGGACCACGCAGGCCGCCCTCACCCACCAGGTGAACTGGGACAAGTACATGAGCGGCGTGTTCAACATCGGCGTCGCCTTCGCCCGCGCGAACTCCGGCGGTGGCTCGCTGATGACCTACGCCTACGCGAAGGACATGGTCCGCGGGATGCGCGGGATCTACCTCGCGAACGCGACCTACGACATGGAGGACCTCTACGCCCGGGACCCCGGGCGGATCGGTCCGGTCTACGGGAACGACCCGGCGCTCGTCGCGGCGACGAACCCCGCCCGCCTGCCGCAGAGCGCATGGGCGGGCAAGCGGGTGAAGACCGTGGTCTCCCTCGTGGACCCGGTCGTGCCGCCGGAGAAGCACGGCCTCGCGCTGGCAGCTCTCGCGAAGCCGGTCGCGGCCGACGTGCGGGTCCAGTACCACGAGCAGGGGCACACCGTGCCGGGTTGGACGCACTCCGACATGGCCGCCACCTTCTCCTCCTGGCTGTGAGCGGGAGCCCACTGCCCCATGTCCGTTGCACCGAGGCCCCGTCCGCTGTCCCGTGGGCGGCGACACCCATGACCGCGCGAGGAGCGATGTGCGTCGGGCCGCACGCTGGAGTGCCTGGCGACGGGCACTGCCGGCCGTGACCGGCCGCCGGCCCCTGCGTCCGGCGGCCGCTGGGACCGACCCCGAGCAGCGCCTGGTGGTGCTGCACTCCCTGCGCGAGCCGGACGGCACCACGCAGTACGCCGACCAGATGGTCCAGGGCGCCGCCCCGGACGTGGACATCCGCTTCTTCGACTGGCAGACGGGGCTGTTCGGCCGGTACGACGTGCTGCACGTGCACTGGCCGGAGCTGCTCATCCGCGACAGCCGGCGGCCGTGGCTGCGCTTCGTGAAGCGCCGGCTGCTGGAGCTGCTGCTCCTCCGGCTGCGGCTGCGGCGGATCCCGCTGGTGTGGACGGCGCACAACCTCAGTCCGCACGAGCAGGGCAGTCGAGCCGACCACCGGTCGCTGGACCGGTTCTACCGGCACGTCGACCTGGTGATCCGGCTGAACCCGGCCAGTCCGGTCACCGCCGGACGCGAGACGGTGACGATCCCGCACGGCCACTACCGGCAGCCCTTCGCCCAGTACCCGCAGCCCGAGGCGGAGCCGGGGCGGGTCCTCTACTTCGGCATCATCCGGCCGTACAAGGGCGTCGACGTCCTCATCGACGCCTTCCGGGGCATCGACCGGGCCGACCTCCGGTTGCGGATCGTGGGCAACCCGCACCCCGGCCAGGCCGAGTTGGTGCAGGAGGCGTGCGAGGGCGACCCGCGCATCGACACCCTGCTCCGGCTCGTGAGCGACCAGGAGCTGGTCGACGAGATCCGCCGATCGCAGCTGGTGGTCCTGCCCTACCGCGGGAGCATGCACAACTCCGGGTCCCTCTTCGCGGCGCTGTCCCTCGGTCGGCCGGTCCTCGTACCGGAGTCGCCGACCAACGCGGCGCTGTCGGAGGAGGTTGGCTCGGAGTGGATCCTGCAGTACACCGGTGAGCTGACCCCCCAGGTGCTCGAGGCGGCGATCGCCGCCACGGCGACCGGCCAGGACGGGGAGCCGCGGCTCGACGACCGCGACTGGGAGCGGATCGGGCTCCGCCACCGCGACGCCTACCGCCGGGCCCGAGTGCTCAGCGGGCGAGGGTGAACGCGGAGCCACGAGCGGGGGAGGGCCCGGGGCTCGGCGCACGAGCCTCCCGGGGTGCTGCCGTCACCCTGGGCGGCCAGGGGATCCGCGTGCTCGTCCAGCTGGTGGGCATCGCCGTCCTCGCCCGGCTGCTCGACCCCGAGGACTACGGGCTCATCGCGATCGTGGCCCTGATCGTCGGCTTCGGTGAGCTGTTCCGGGACTTCGGGCTCTCCTCGGCCGCCGTCCAGGCCAAGACGCTCTCCGACGGGCAGCGCGACAACCTGTTCTGGCTCAACACCGGCATGGGCGCGGTCCTGGCCGTGCTCGTCTGCGCCGCGTCGCCGTTGATCGCGATGGCCTTCGACGACGACCGGCTCACGCTCGTCGCCGTCGTCATGTCCGCCACGTTCCTGCTGAACGGGGTGTCCACCCAGTACCGGGCGATGCACACCCGGCACCTGCGATTCGGCAAGCTGGCTCTCTCCGAGATCGGCGGGCAGGTCGCCGGGGTGGTCGTCGGCATCGTGCTCGCCGTCCTCGGGGCCGGCTACTGGGCCCTGGTCGCCCAGCAGCTCACCCAGGGGCTGGTCGCGCAGGTGTTCCTGGTCGCCACCAACCGGTGGCTGCCGGGCTGGGTGGACCGGAGCGCGTCGGTCCGGCCCTTCATCGGGTACGGCATGCCGCTGCTCGGCTCCCACCTGCTCAACTACCTGGGCCGGAACATGGACACCCTCGTGCTGGGTGCGCGCTTCGGTGCGGCGCCCGTCGGGCTCTACAACCGCGCCTTCCAGCTGGTCATGATGCCGTTGCTGCAGGTCCAGGCACCGGCGACCCGCGTGGCCCTGCCGGTCCTCTCCCGGCTGCAGGACGACCGGAAGCGGTTCGCCGAGTTCATCAGCTTCGGCCAGGTCGCGCTGCTCACCCTGATCGGCGGTCTGTTCGCCGTGCTGTTCGCGCAGGCCGAGTCCGTGGTGTTCGTGATGCTCGGGTCCCAGTGGACGGAGGCGGTGCCGATCTTCCGGGTGCTGCTCGTCGCCGGGTTCTTCCAGGCCGCCACCTACGCCATCTCCTGGGTCTTCCTGGCCAAGGGGCTGACGCGCTCGCAGTTCGTCTACGCGTTGGTGACCAGGCCCGTGCTCGCGGTCATCATCGTGGTCGGCTCCGCCTGGGGGCTGCAGGGCGTGGCGGTGGGCTACGCGATCGGGGTGGCCCTGTCCTGGCCGGTGGCGCTGCTGTGGATCGCGCGCGTCTCCGACGCCCCTGCCGGGCGGATGTTCGGCAACGGGCTCCGCACCGGGCTCGTCTTCAGCACCGCCTCGGCGCTGTCCTTCCTGTCCACGATGGCGCTGCCGGACGACGCGCATGCGCTGCGCCTGGTCGTCGGGGTCCTCGCCGTCCTCGGTTCGACCGGCCTCACCGCGCTCGTCTGGCCGACGTTCCGGCGCGACCTGCGCGGCATCGCGGGGATGCGCAGGTCCCTCCGGCGCGGCTCCGGCCGTCCGGCCACCCGGTCCCCGGGCGATGCCGACGCACCCACCGGCCGGACCGCCGACCCGACCACCCTCAGCCTCACCGGTGCGGCTGCCACTGACCCGATCACGACCCCGAAGGCGGGTATGGACGCATGACCAAGGCCATCGAGCGCGCGCACCGGATCTGGCGACGGGCGGTGGTGGCATCGGGGCTGCCCAGCCTCGTCGACCGCCGGATCGTCCGGTCCCGGGTGCGCGCCGAGCCGCGCGACCGGAGCAGGCACCTGCTCCTCGCCGCGCCCGGCGGCGGCAACGTCGGGGACCAGGCGATGCTCGAGGCGGTGCTGGAGAACACCGCCGGCCCGGTGACCCTGGTCGTGCCCGACCGCGCGTCGGTGGAGCTGCCCGAGGAGTTCCGGCAGCGCGTGGAGGTGCTGGAGATCCCGCACCTGGTGTACGGGACCGGAGCCGACCACCGGGCATCGGTGGCGTCGTTCGGCCGGGCTCTCGCGGGTGCGGCCCAGCTGTCCGTCCTGGGCGCGGACGTGATGGACGGCCGGTACTCGCTGCCGGCGTCGGTGCGCCGGTCGAACCTCGCCCGGGCGGCCGCTCTCGCCGGGGTCGAGACCCGGGTCATCGGGTTCAGCTGGAGCGACCGCGCCCGGGTCGCGGCTCGGCGGTCGCTGGCTGCCGCGGCCCGGGACGGGGTGCGCCTGCTGCTCCGCGACCCCATCTCCGCCGATCGGGCCCGCCGGGACGGGATCACCCCGGTCGAGGAGGTCGCGGACGTCGTCTTCGCCGCCCGGAGCGTGGACGGTTCCGCGGCCGACGAGCTGCTGCAGCGCGTCACCCGGCCGGTCGCGCTGGTCAACGTCAGCGGGCTGCTGGCCGCCAGGGTGGACCAGACCGAGGAGTACGTCCGCGTCGTGGAGGCGCTGCTGCAGCGGGGCCTGCACGTGCTGGTCCTGCCGCACGTCGACCGGGCGCAGAGCGGCGACATGGAGGCCTGCGCCGCGCTGATGGCGCGGGTGGGCGAGCTCCCCGAGGTCAGCGGCGTGCCGTCGATCCTGAGCCCGGCGCAGGTCCGCGGGCTGACCGCGCGGGCGAGCATCGCGGTGACCGGGCGCATGCACCTGGCGGTGATGTCGCTGCTGCACGGCGTGCCGGCGATCACCCTGGCGTCCCAGGGCAAGGTCGAGGGCCTCATGCAGCTGTTCGGGACGCCGGAGCTGCGCATCGACGCGGTCCCGGGCTTCTCGGCGGTCGTGATCGACGTGGTCGACCAGGTCCTCCCCGCGGACTCGGCAGCCCGGCAGTCCATCCGGCAGGCGCTCCCGGGCGTCGTGACGATGGCGCAGCGCAACACGGCCGACCTGCTGGCCTCCGCCCCCACCGGGCAGGCATAGATGGCCGGCAGGCTGCGGAGCGCGTTGGCCAGCACGGTGGCCGCCAGCCCGATCTGGGCGCCGCGCACCAGGGCGCGCCTGCTCCGCGCGCTGGGCGTCCGGGTGCACGGCAGCGCCCGGGTCTACCCGTGGATCCGCTTCGTGGGCGGCGTCGACCACCTGGAGATCGGCCGGGGCGCGTTCGTCAACGTCAACGCCACGATCGGGGCCAACGCCCGCGTCGTCATCGGCGACCGGGTCCACCTCGGCCCCGGGGTCAGCCTGCTGCCCACCTCCCACGAGATCGGCCCGCGGGAGCAGCGCGCCGGGGCACCGGTCAGCGCCCCGATCACGATCGGGGCCGGCGCCTGGCTCGGCGCCGGCGTCACCGTCCTGGGCGGGGTGACCATCGGTGAGGGCTGCGTCATCGCCGCCGGCACCCTGGTCAGCGCCGACACCCAGCCCGACGGCGTCTACGGTGGGGTGCCGGCACGGCTGATCCGGCGCCTGGGTGCCTCGGGTCCCGAGCCGGCAGCGTCCGGGGCGGAGCCGACGCCGTCCCCGTTCGAGTGAACCTGTCCCGGGTCAGCCGTCCGATGATCACGATCCCCTCGTCGTCGGTGTACCGGCTGTTAGGGTCCGCGCGGATGACCAACGGGTCACCGCGGGATCACATGACCGGACACGGTCGGGCGACGGACCGGGCCGTAGGAAGAACGGATCCTCGATGAGCGCCCACAGCACAGCCCCGACGACGGGGCGGTTCGCGTGGCTCGAGCCCGTCAAGGGCCTGGCCATCTTCATGGTCATCGCCTACCACGTGACCCTGTACCTGAAGACCGCTGACGTCGACGCGGTGCTCGGCCGGGCCAAGGCCGTCTTCGAGCTCTTCCCGATGCCGGCGTTCTTCCTCATCGCCGGGATCTTCGCCGGCCGGCACGGGGCCACGAAGTTCCGTGCCCTGTGGAAGCGCCGGCTCCTGCCGCTGCTGTACCTCTACGTCCTGTGGTCGGTCATCCGGACCGTCTTCTACTTCGTCGTCCCCGGGCTCAACGGCGAGCTCGGTGAGATCCCCGCGACCGATCCGCTGGCGCTGCCGCTCATCCTGTTCTGGCCGAGCAGCAGCTACTGGTTCCTCTACGCCCTCTTCCTGTTCACCCTCGGCCGCTGGCTGATCGCCCGTGCACCGGTCTGGGCACAGCTGGCCGGCTCGGGTCTGGTCTCCACCCTCTTCACCAGCGGCCTGGTCGACGCCCACAACATCGGCTGGAACCGGGTCGGCGCACTGTTCTTCTTCTTCGTGCTGGGCGCGGTGTTCTCCCGGGAGATCCGGGACCTCGTCGAGCGGGCGCGGGCGGTCCACCTCGGGATCGCGTTCGCCGCCCTGGTCGTGTCCACCGCGCTGATCGTCCTGGGCTTCCGCTGGGTCCCGCTGGTGGTGCTCGTCGGGCAGCTCTCCGCCGTGGCCGTCGGCATCCTGGTCACCCGGTACCTGGTCCGGCTGCCGGGCTTCGGCATCTTCACCTCGATGGGCACCGCCAGCCTGAAGCTGTACCTGCTGCACCTCTACGTCATCGTCTCGGCGACCGCGCTGATCGCGCTGCTGGACCCGGCGTGGCCGCGGTGGGTCGACGTCGGCGTGCAGACGGCGCTGGTGGTCCTCACCGTCCTCGCGTCGTTCGGTCTCGCCCGGCTCACCAGCCGGGTCCGCTGGCTGTACGCGCCACCGGCCTTCCTCCGCGGTCCCCGTCCCCGCGGGGTGCGGCAGGACCCCACCCCCAACGACCCGGAGGCGGCGGTCAGCCCGCAGCGCGACCTCACGCCCCGGCCCACCGAGACGAGGGAATGACGATGCCCCGGGAACTGCCCGAGCTCCGGCCGGGCGCCGAGCGGCGGCTCGTGCTGGCCGCCTCCACCGGTGGTCATCTCGCCCAGCTGGTCCGGCTGGCGCCGGGGCTCGGGGCCGCCGCCGACTCGCTGTGGATCACCTTCCCCACCGCCCAGAGCGAGTCGCTCCTGGCGGGCCGGAACGTCCTGCACGTGCCCTACATCCGTCCGCGGGAGGGGCTGCAGATCGCCCGGGCGTTCCGGTCGATCCTGCCTCGGCTGCGGTCGGACCACTTCGACGCCGCGGTGAGCACGGGGTCGGCGTTGGCGCTGGCCGCGCTGCCTGCCGCGCACCTGGCCGGGATCCCGACGCTCTACATCGAGAGCGTCTCGCGGGTGAACGGCCCCTCCGTCAGCGGCCGGGTCCTGGCCGCGATGCGCTTCGCCCAGCTGCGGACACAGCACCCGGGCTGGGCGGGAGGCCGCTGGGGCACCCACCCGAGCGTGTTCTCGGCGTTCCGGATGGTGCCTCGAGCGGTGCAGGGCGAGGGGCGGGCGAGACTGTTCATCACGCTCGGCACGCTCCGCGGCTATCCGTTCCACTCGATCGTCGACCGCGTCCTGGAGCTGGGGCTGGCCGACGACCACACGGTCTGGCAGCTGGGGGAGACCGAGCCGACCGTCGAGCTGCCGGGTCAGGTCCACCGCGAGCTGCCCGCCCGGGACTTCGAGCGGTACGCGCGCGAGGCGGACGTGGTGATCACCCACGCCGGCGTCGGCAGCGTCCTCGGGCTGCTGGAGATGGGCATCGCGCCGATCGCCGTCGTCCGCCGCCGTTCCCGTGGCGAGCACGTCGACGACCACCAGCAGCAGCTGGCGGGCCTGATGAAGAGCAGCGGGATCGGCTTCGCCGTCGAGGTCGACGAGCTCTGCCCGGAGGTCGTCGCGGCTGCGGCGCGCGTCCGGGTCGAGACCGACCCCGGCACGACCGGCGAGTCCGGCACGTCGCTCTCCCGGCCCTGACCACTGCCGCGCGGCGGTTCAGGGGGCCGGACGGCGCACGGGGCGCTCGTCCGGCCTGCTGACCCAGCCGGCGCGACCCGTGCCGGTCGCGGGCGGGGTCAGATGACGCTGTGCCCGGCCTGCGAGATGGCGGTGATCTCCCGGAAGAAGTCGTTGTCGCGCAGCAGGACCTGGGGCTCGTCGATCGCCTGGAGCCGGCCGGCCCCCATCACCATGACCCGGTCGCAGATCGACAGCGTGGACACCCGGTGCGCGACGAGGAAGAGCAGGACCTCGCCCTTCATCCGCGCCAGGGACTCCTGGACCGCCTGCTCGCTCTTGACGTCCAGCGCACTGGTGGGCTCGTCGAGGATCAGCACGTCGGGACGCCCGGCCAGGGCGCGGGCCAGGCACAGTCGCTGGCGCTGGCCCCCGGAGATCGCCGCGGCCCGCTGCCCGATGACCGTCTGGTAGCCCTTCGGCCAGCTGAGGATCTCCTCGTGCAGCGAGGCCTTGCGCGCGGCCTCCTCGACCTCCGCGTCGGAGATGTCGTCGCGGTAGAAGCGGATGTTGTCGGCGACGGTGCCCCAGAGCAGTTGCGGGCTCTGCGGCACGTAGGAGACGCGCTGCCGCCAGTCACTGAGCCGGAAGTCGCGGGCGTCCTGGCCGTTGACCGTGACGGAGCCGCTGGTCGGCTGCCGCAGGCGCAGCAGCAGCTGCACGATGGAGGACTTCCCGGCCCCGGACGGGCCGACGATGCCGATGACCTCACCGCGGCTGGCCTCGAAGGACACGTCGTGCAGGACGGGCGCCGTGGAGTCGTAGGCGAAGTCCACGTGGGACATGCCGAGCCGCTCGACGCGGGACAGCGGGTGGTCGCCGTCCTGCCGGGTGTGCCCGGCGTAGTGGTCGAGCGCACGGCGCAGCCGGCCCATGTAGGGGATCAGCTCGTTCATCCGGGTGGAGGAAGCCTGGATCCGCTGCCCGAAGGTCAGCGACCGGATGAGGATGAGGACGACCGCGCCGAGCTCGCCGATCGCCGTCGCCCCGGACAGGTGGACGATCGTGAGGGCGAGCAACAGCAGGAAGAACGCGACGCTCTGGTAGAGCGCCGGGACGGCCCGGTTGAGGAAGCGGGTCTGCAGGAGCGGACGGCGCACCTCCTGGATCATCTTCTCGACGGCCTCGCGGTAGGCCCGGTTGGCCCCGAAGACCTGGGTCTCCTCGGCCAGCTGCACCATCTCCTGCACGCCCTTGGCGTACTCGACGTTCTCCGCGCTCAGCGCCCGGGCGTGGCCGCGCTGGCGGCGGGCCAGCGGGGCCAGCATCACGAACAGCACCGCCGAGGCCCCGATGAGGATCAGCGCCGTCGGGGCGCTGAGCAGGAAGGCGGAGGCGAGCAGCGTGAAGAACATGAGGACGGCGCTGATGCCCTCGGAGAGGGTGGTGACCGCCGCCGAGGCCTGGATCGCCTGGGTGGTCATCAGGGACTGGAAGTGCCCGTCGCGCTCGGCCGACTGGATCTTCCAGGACGCCGAGGTGAACCGCTCGAACAGGTCACGCCGGAGGGCGGCCATCACCGACGCGCTCATCGAGGCGGGCACGTAGGCGAGCCACACCTGCAGCGCGCCGCGGAAGACGGCCAGCCCCATGCCCACCGCGCAGAGGACGACGAGCGGGGCGGTGACGTCGAGCGGTCCGGGGATGGCGTCGACCTCCGTCTGCCCCTGGGACAGCGCGGTGGCGAGGGAGGCGACCAGCGCCAGCAGCGCGGCCTCGACCAGGCCGGCGATCACCGAGCCGCCCGCCATCAGCACGATGCGCGACTTCGACGAGCCGAGGAAGGGGCCGAACTGCTGCCAGGCGGTCCTGTAGCGCCGGACGACCCTGGTGGGGGTCGGCCACTGCTTCGGCAGTGACAACTGCCCTCCCGGGCTCGAGTGCACGACCCCGGCCGGGGTCTTGGTCACGGCGAACCCTACCGTCGTGGCCTGGCCACGAGGAGCGTCGTGGCCCACACTGAGCGTGGGGACGAGGGGGGCGACCTTGCGGCGCAGTCGCGGGTCTGTTGAAGTGTGCGCCGTGGCCCCGGCGCCGTTCCCCCGTCTCGACCTGCAGCGGCTGGTCCCTGTCCAGCTGCGCCGGGCGAGGAAGTTCTACCTCCGGCACGGTCGGCTCCCTCCCGTGATGGGCTTCGAGACCTTCAACGACAAGGTGCAGTGGCGGATCACCCGGGACCGTCGGGACCTGCTCCGGGCGACCTGCGACAAGCTGGCCATGAAGGAGCACGCGGCACGGCTGGCGCCGGATCTCACCCGGACGCCGGAGACGTACTGGTTCGGCACCGATGTCGCCGAGCTGCGTGACGTCGACCTGCCCGAGAACTGGGTGCTGAAGCCGAACCACGCGAGTCAGCGCGTCATCATCAGCGGTGGCCCCGCCGACGTCGAGAAGCTGGCGGTCGAGGTCGCCGGCTGGGTGGACGAGCCATACTGGCGGCGCAGCGGCGAGTGGGCCTACCGCACGGCCCGCCCCGGGCTCCTGGTCGAGGAGTTCATCGGCACGCCGGGCGAGGTGCCCGCCGACCTCAAGCTGTTCGTCTTCGACGGGCAGCCCCGCGCCGTCGCCGTGCACAGCAAGGACGGCGCCGTGCACAAGGCCCGGTACTACACCACCGACTGGGAGCCGATGCCCTGGACCGGTGGCTACGTCGCGGGGCCCGACACCCCCCGCCCCGAGCGCCTCGAGGACATGCTGAAGGCGGCCTCCCTGCTCGCGCAGGACTTCGACATGATGCGGGTCGACTTCTACGAGCACGACGGGGTGCTGTGGTTCGGCGAGCTGACCCCCTATCCCGCGGCCGGCCTGGCCCGGTACGAGCCCGAGCTGGACCGGCTGCTGGGCAGTTGGTGGCAGCTCCCCGTCACCGGGCGCAGAGGGCTGCTCCCCCTGCGCTGAGCGGCGCGGCCGCCGCCGGGCGCGCGGCGCTCAGGCGTGCCGGGCGGCGAGCAGGCCGTGGTCGATGTAGAAGCGGCGCACGCGCGGGTCGGCCAGGAAGGACCCGTGGAACTGGAACACGTTGAGGTTCGGGACGCCGGCGTTCCCCTCGAGCACCAGTGGGCCGCGGTCGGTGACGCAGACGTCCCAGCCGACGTGCGTCACCTCCGGGAAGGCCGTCATCAGCTGCCCGACCAGGTCGAGCACCTCGCCCCAGTGCGGCACGGTCTCCCCGGCGATCGGCACCCCGGTGTCGGGATGCCGGTCGTAGGTGGGGCGCCCCCGCTCCCGTGGGCGCCCCACCGCCGGACCGAGGCGCCCGGTCGCGAGGTCGACGGCGCTGCACAGACCGCCCGAGCTGACGTTGTCGACGGCGCCGCTGGCCGCGGTGCCCCACCGGTGCACCGCGGCGGCGACCACCGGGTCGCCGTCCGGCAGCCGGATGGCCAGCGCGCGGAGCGTGTTGAGGGAGCCCGGGTGGACGGCCCGGAGCTGCGGGTGCTGCTCCAGCCGCTCCTGCACGAGCACGGCGGCTCCCGGCTCGCCGGCGACCAGGCCCTCGACCCGCTCGCCCGCCACGATGCGGACCCCGCGTCCGCCGGCGCCGTCGAGGGGCTTGAGGACGACGTCCGGCGCGGTCCGCATCCGGTCCAGCGCCGCGGCCGACCGGCCGTGCAGCGTGCCGCGGAGCCCGACGCCGTAGACCTCGGGGGCGGCAGCAGCGAGGCCGCGGGCGACCACGACGTCGGCGAAGACGTTCTTGTCCTCCAGCAGCCGTGCGCCGGCCGGGTCGTTCAGCCGGCGCAGCAGTGCCTCGACCGCGGCGTCGCTGATGAACGGGACGGCGGGGTCGTGGATGCCGGGGTAGGCGTACCAGCGGTTGGAGAGGAAGCCGCGTCGCCACATCGACGGGTGCAGGCGGCCGGCGTACTGGCGCCGCTCCAGCCGCGCCATGGTGCGCAGCAGCGTGGCGCGACTGGTCATGCGGTGCGCCGGACCCGGCGCCTGGCGGCCCGGGTGACCCGGCGCTGGGTCCGCACGAGCTTGCGACCGAGGACGAGCGCCGGGGGAGCGAAGGTCACGCCGTCCCGGTTGGTCAGCTGGCAGGGCCGGCACTGACCGCAGGGCAGGTCGCCGAGCGGGTCGTGGCAGAACCAGCGCTGGGACAGCAGGTCCAGGAAGCCGTGCTCCCGGGCGATCTCGGCCATCTCGCCCTTCGTCGTCCGGAGGACGGGGAAGGACCAGAACCGGAACATCTGCGCCTCGGGCGCGGAGCTGAGCGTCCCGCGGTCGTCGGTGAAGACCAGGCGGTGCAGCGCGGTGGGGCCGTCGTCGTGGGCCTGCATGCAGACCTCCACGCCCGACCAGCCGAGCCGCTCGGCGACACCGGCCAGGTAGACGTACTGGCTGCCGATCCAGGTGCCGTTGCGCAGGATCGACGCGTTGAGGGCCTGGAGCTCCTCCGACGGCGGGAAGTCCCAGCGCAGGTGCATCTCGACCGGGGCCAGCATCGCCGGGTCGTCGAGCCGCTGGAGCAGCTGCTCGCGCATCCGGGCCATCGTGGTGAGCTCCAGCAGGGTGCTGCGCCGCTCGGGGTTGACCACGTAGATCGGTTGCACCGGCCGGTGCTCGACGAGCAGCGCCTGCATCAGCCGGAAGGAGGAGTCCCAGCCTCCGGTCCACAGCAGTCGGATGGGGGCGTGCTCCTCGGCGGCACTCATCGCCGTCCTCTCGTTCGTTCCAGGGGTCACGGGCCGGGTGCGGTACCGGACGGGTGGCCCCGTCCGGTACCGGGGTTCATCGGGAGGTGAGGGTGCGCCCGGCCCGCCGGGCGACCCGACGGGCGCGGTCCCGACCGCGGGCGAGCACCCCGGCGGCGACCTGCCGGGACACCCGGCCGGTGGGCAGCGGCACCCCGAGGCCCTCGACCCGCTCCCGGGTGTCCGGATCGGCGAGCCAGCCGTCGGCGGCCAGCATCTGGGAGCCGCGCAGGCTCCAGTGCACGTTGCCCTCCAGCAGCATCGGCCCGTCCGGGCCGATCACGACGTCCCAGCCGAGGAAGCGCAGCCCCGGGAAGAGGACGGCGGCGCGGCGGCACAGCTCGACGGTCTCCTGCCACAGGGGCAGCTCCCGGCCGGCGAACCGCTCGCCGGTGTCAGGGTGCTCGGTCAGGTCGCCGGGCACCCCCTTGAGGATGCCCGGGCCCATCACGCCGGTGGCCACGTCGATCGGGATGCTGACCCCGCCGGACCCCCAGTTGTCGATCATGCCCCCGCGTCGGCCGAGGCGGATGCTCGCGGCGTGCGCGTGCGCCGTCCCGTCGGTGGCGACGGTGGTCAGGACGCGGCAGGTGTTGGTCGTCGTGGGGGCGAGCTGTGCCAGCTCCGGGTGGTTGCGGACGGCGTGCTGCAGGACGTAGCCGCTGACCCCGCGCTCACCGCCCGGGTCGAGTGCGGCGAAGACGCGCTCGAGGGTGGTCTCCTCGCCGGTGCGGGTGGTGGCCGTGCCGGTCGCGTGGTCGATCCGGTCGAGGATGGTGATCTGCGCGCCCTGCCCTCCGCCGGCGGGCTTCACCACCAGCCCGGTCGGACGGACCCGGTCCAGCTCGGCGAGGACCTGGGGCACGGTCCGCAGCGGGCGCGCGCCGTCCCAGGTGGTGCCCTGGACGCTGTCGAAGAAGCCGATGGTCGGCGGCACCGGCAACCCGAACCCGTCGGCGAAGCGGTAGAAGACCCACTTGTGCTCGGTGAGGACGTGGTTGCGCGGGTCGTTGACGACGTCCTGGACGAACCTGCGGTTCCAGTCGCTGCCCAGGTACCGGCCGGCGTCGGTGGCCGGACGCCCGTCGTCGAAGCCGTAGGCGGCGATGTCCGCAGGCCGGTAACCCCACAGCCAGACCAACTTGTTGCGCTGCAGCCTGCTCAGGGCCACGTTCCTCCTCCTACCGCTGGGCTCACGAGGGCGCCGGGGTGTCGGCCGGCCACGGCATTGTGCCCGAAGACGATCATGGAACGGCTGGTTCTCGGTGCCCCATGACCGGGGGGCGTCCCAGGACCGCGGCCTGCCGCGCGTCGACGCGGAGGGAGGCGATGACGCCGGCGGCTGCGAACACGAACGGGAAGGACGGCGACGAGACGAACACCGGGGCCACCGCGGACTCCACGAGCAGCAGGACCAGCCACCCGACGCCGGTGATCCGCATCCAGCGGACCAGGACGTCCTCGCGGGCGGAGACGCGCCGGAGCAGGGCGACGAGCATGCAGGCGAGCCCGGCCGCGAAGCAGAACGCGCCGAACCAGCCGGTCTCGCCGTAGATCGCCGGCCACTGGGAGTCGTTGAGGAACTGACCGGAGTCCGGCCCCGGGCCCAGGCCGTAGCGGCCGGGGAAGCCCAGTGCGTAGTACAGCGGGCTGTAGTCGTCGGCGGCCGTCGAGCTGGCGTACCGGCCGAACCCCGCGCCGAACGGGAAGAACTGCGCCGCGACGGTGACCCCGCCTGCGGTGAGCATGGAGCGGGCGGAATCCTGGTTGAGGTAGATGTCGATGTCGCCACCGATGAGCGCCGCGAGCGGCGGCACGGTGAGGAGCGCCACGAGCGGACCGATGGCGAGGAGCGCCGCGACCCCGACCGGCCGGAGGAAGCGGGTGCCGACCGCCGCCAGCGTGGCCAGCAGCCCGACGATGGACTTGACCTGGAAGGTCAGGAAGGCCAGGCCGCCGGAGAGCAGCACGAGGATCGTGTTGGCGAGGGAACGGCGGACCACCAGGCCGTAGACGAGCGCGCCGACGGCCAGCACCCCGCTGAACCGGCTGAAGGCGGCCGGGTGCTGGAACACACCGTTGATCGCCGGGAACGGGCCGATGTAGCTGATCGGCGGACGCCCGGTGGTGAAGTTCGCCCACGCCGCCGGGAGGGCGAGGTTCAGCAGTGCGGTGAAGGCCATCACCACGATCGCCGTGACGCCGAGGCGGACCAGCAGGGCCAGGTCGTCGCGGGTCCAGTGCAGCTGGGCGAGCGCGAAGGCGAAGACCACGCCCTTGACGGCGATGAAGGCAGCGGGGACGGCGAGCCCGGCGGGGACCTCCGCCAGCACGGAGCTGAGCAGCCCGGCGACGAGGAAGCCCAGGAACCAGCCGGTCCCCGGCAGCCAGACCAGTCGCCCCTCGGTGACCAGGCGGCGGGTGCTGAGGGCGACGACGGCGAGGGCGATCACGCCCTCGTCCGCGTAGGTGCCCAGCTGCCCGGCCACGTTCTGGATGGGCGCCGCGAGGATCACCACGAGCAGGGCCAGCAGTGCGAACAGCTTTGGCTGGAACGCGGCGATCAGCACCCCGGTGACGGCGACGAGCAGGGCGAGCGGCAGGACCGGCTCGATCCAGGCCAGGGCGGCCAGGACGAAGGCCAGGACGGCGGCAGCAGCCACCCAGGCGGCCCCGGGAGGCGTTCCCGGGCCGGACCGCGCGGGGGCCGCTGCGGTCGTCGGCGGTGCCGACATCAGCGTCCCCGGGTGCCCGCGGAGAGCGCCTGCCGGAACACGATCACCAGGAAGGCCACCAGCAGGCCGACCGCGAGCCCCACCAGCAGGTTGAGCAGCAGCAGCGGCGACGCCAGCTCGTCGGGGATCTCCGGCGCCTCCACCACGGTGCCGGTCACGTTGACCGGGCTGGCGGCGGCGTCCTCGCCCTCGATCTGGGTGATGAGGCTGGCGGCGATCGCGTTGGCGAGCTCGGCGGCGTTCGTCGGGGTGCCGGCCTCGACCGTGATGTTGATGATGGAGGTGCGGGGGAGCACCTCCGCGGTGACGTTGTCCACGAGATCGGTGGAGGCGACGTCCGCCCCGATGGCGTCGATGGCGGGGTCGAGCACCGCGGGGGTCTGGGCCAGCGCCGCGTAGGTCTCCACGCGGTCGGCGACGAGCGCCGATGCCTGGGACACGCTGTTGGCGGGGGCGGTGCCGTCGACGGCGACGGAGATGACCGGGTCGACGAGCACCTTGGTCTCGGTCTCGTAGCGCTCCGGCATGAAGACGGTGACGAGCCAGCCGGCGAGGAGGCCGGCGACGACCGCGGCCACGATGATCATCCAGCTCCGGCGGATCACGCGCAGCACGTCACGCAGCTGCATGGAGCCCGGGTCCTCGTGGCGGTACCGGGGGAGCGGGGGCGCAGCGGTGTCGATGGTCATGTAGGGGGTCCTCTCGGGTGCTGGGGTGCGGGAGTCCGGCGTGCTGGTCACAGCTGCTCCTCCAGGAAGGCGAGTACCGCACGTCGCACGTCGCTGTTGAGCAGCGTGATCCCGTGGCTGGGTGCATCGACGATCAGCAGCTCTGCCTGGACGCCGGCGTCCTCCAGCGCTGTCGCCAGCGCCTCGGGTTGTTCTTCGGGTACGAGTTCGTCGGTGCCGTTGACCAGCAGCATCGGTGGGTCGGAGGGGTCGACACCGGTGATGGGGGAGGCCGGCACCGACTGTGGGCAGTCGGCCACCGAGGTGCAGCCGAGGTAGTTGAGCACCAGGTCGGCGGCCTGCTCACTGGGCCGGCCGAGCTCCAGGCCCTCGGGGGACAGCACGGAGACGCCGCTCAGGGACGCCACCGCGCCCAGCCGGGCACCGGTGTCGAGCGGACCCTCACCGCGGGTGGCCAGGCTCTGCGCGATGATCGCCCCGGCCGAGCTGCCGATGGCGCCGATCCGGGCCGGGTCGATCCCGAACGCCTCCACCTGGGCGGGCTGGCGCAGCCACTGCACCGCGTTGGCGAGGTCGTCGACCTGGGCGGGGTAGGTGAACTCCGGTGCGAGCCGGTAGTCGACCGAGAAGGCGGCCGCGCCCTGTTCGGCCGTCAGCTCGCACAGTGTGCGCAGTCCGCTGCTGTCGCGGGTGCCTTCGGTGAAACCCCCGCCGTGTACGAGCAGCACGGCGGGGACGGGCCCCTCGGCGTCGGTGGGGAGACAGGCGTCGAGCTTCAGCTCGCTCTGGTCGTCGGACCAGTAGGTGAGGCCTTCCTCCACGCGCACGTTGTCCGGCCCGGGGTCGAGCCGAGCTGTCGGCTCGGACGACGAGGAGCAGGCGCTCAGCGTCAGGACCAGGGCGGTCACGCCGAGCGCCGCAGCGGGGAGGTCGGGTCGCGACGCGGCGGGGCTCTTCACGTGCATCGGGGTTCTCGAATCCGTCGGGCGGCGACGGACGAGGGCCCTGGTGTTCGAGGACAGCGGGGCCGGGTCTCGTCGAGGCCGTCGGCTCATCAGTGCTGCGCGGCTGCGCTGCATCATCTTGCCGTCGCGGGGTACGGGCTGGCTCGCAACGTGACGAACCTAGCGTCCGGGGCTCTGTGGTCGCCGTGAGCGCTGTCACGGCGAGGGCGGGCAGGCCGAGCGTGCCGGGCTGCTCGCGGGTCATGAGTGACGTGACTCACACTCGACGGGTTGTGATCGCTCACGGTGACTGCCGTGCGTCCTTACTCGTCGGGTTCCCACAGCGTGGCGAGTGGCCAGTTTAATCCGCGCGCGCACGTGCAGCGGTAGCTCGTTCACTTGATCGGGTGCCGCGG